>DASVTM010000218.1:0-4827 GCA_036387575.1 Brevundimonas sp. | reverse complement strand
ATGGTTTCCCATCGGGCCTGCCTGAAGATAGCCTCGCCCCGAGGGGCGAGGACCAATCCCAAATTACTTGATTTGGATCTTGGCGCCGGCTTCTTCCAGCTTCTTCTTAACTTCTTCAGCGACTTGCTTGGAGACGTTCTCGACGACGTTGGTCGGAGCGGCTTCAACCAGATCCTTGGCTTCTTTCAGACCGAGGTCCGAACGTACGCCACGGACTTCCTTGATCACGTTGATCTTCTTGTCGCCACCGTCCAGCAGGACGACGGTGAATTCGGTTTGTTCTTCAGCAGCTTCAGCAGGAGCGGCAGCGCCACCGCCGGCAGCGGCAACGGCAACCGGAGCGGCAGCCGAGACGCCCCATTTTTCTTCGAGCAGCTTGGACAGTTCGGCAGCTTCGAGGACGGTCAGCGAGGACAGGTCTTCGACGATCTTGGACAGGTCAGCCATAGTCAGTTTTCCTTCGGAGGATTGGGTTCAGTAGAGATTTGCAGAGATGGAAGTCGGTTCGCTTACGCGGCGTCCTTCGTGGCGTAGGCGTTGAACACCCGTGCCAGTTGGGCGGCCGGAGCCTGAACGATGCCGGCGATACGGGTCGCAGGCGTGTTGAGCAGGCCGAGGAACGAAGCGCGGATCTGATCCAGCGACGGCAGCTTCGACAGGGTCGAAACGCCGGCGGCGTCCAGAATGGTCTCGCCCATGAAACCACCCAGAACGACGAACTTGTCGTTGCCCTTGGCGAAATCAGCGGTGACCTTGGCGGCGGTGACGGCGTCGGGTGCGTAGGCGATACCCACCGGGCCCTTGAACAGGGCATGGTGAGCGGAACCTTCGGCAGCATCGAGAGCCTTCAGCGCGAGGCGGTTCTTGACCACCTTGAATGCGCCGCCTTCGGTACGAAGACGGCCGCGCAGATCTTCCATTTCCGCAACGGTCAGACCCAGGTTGTGGGTCACGACCACGGCGCCGGCGTCAGCGAAAACGCCTTTCAGCGTTTCGATCGACTCGGCCTTTTGTGCGCGGTCCATTGCGGTCTCCAGTCTAGAGTTCGCCAACGGGCTTATTCCCGATGACGATATGGCCAAAGCGCCACGCATCGCTGCGAAGCGTTCGAGCCGGTCGTAATGTCCGAAGGATGCAACTAACGCTGTCGTCCCGACGTGCGGGCTGACGGCTGTCGTTCGCGTCCCCATCTCCCCACGGTGTCAGAGGGCCCTCTGACAGTTATGGCATGGGTGACCCCCACGCCCCGAAGTTCTCGGACAGGACCGCCGAAACCAGAAGGCCTCGACGGAGAAGCGGCGCTCTTACAGGTGACGCGCGTAGAAAGCAAGCTCCCCTGACAGGGCCGAATGGCTAGTCCTCGATGTCGGCGGTTCCAAACGCTTGGATCAGGTCGGCGAGGTCTGGCTCCATGACCGAGGCCGCCGCATCCTCAACCAACATCCAGCGACGCTCGCGTTCAGCAACTTCGGGCCAGGCGCCGAGCTGGATCAGAACTTTCAACGGGAACACCGCAACGATGCACATCCGTTCGTCGCCGTTCTTGAGACGCTTGGCATAGCGGAAGGCTCCGATTGCCGTCTCTCCAATCTCGCCCTGGACGCCCGCTTCCTCCATCGCCTCGATAGCGGCGGCCTGTGAATCGCTTTTCCCCGCCATCCGTCCGCCCTTGGGAATGACCCAGCGGCGCGTCTCGCGCGAGGTGATCATCAGGATTTCAAGACCGCTCGCACCGGTTCGCCACGGCAGGGCAGCGACCTGTCGTGTCTCGGATCTGGCGGATCGTTTGACCGCCTTACCGGTCACGTCAGGAACAACCCGCCGATATGATAGGCGACGGCGGCGACGGCAGCGGCGGCCGGGATGGTGACGAACCAGGCGAAGACGATGCTACGCGCCACGCCCCAGCGCACGGCCGAGACCCGACGGGCTGCGCCTACGCCGACGATAGCGCCGGTGATGGTGTGGGTGGTCGAAACGGGGATGCCCAGACCCGTGGCGAGGAACAAGGTGATGGCTCCGCCCGTCTCGGCGCAGAAGCCTTGCTGCGGCGACAGGCGGGTAATCTTTGACCCCATCGTGCGAACGATCCTCCAGCCCCCGGACAAGGTTCCGAGAGCGATTGCCGAGTGACAGGACAGAACGACCCATAACGGCACATGGAATTCGGTACCTGCCGGAGCCCGCGACAGCAACAGGACGGCGATGATTCCCATGGTTTTCTGTGCGTCATTTCCTCCGTGCCCCAACGAATAAGCTGAGGCGGATATGAACTGCAGCCTGCGGAACGTCTTGTCGGCGAAAGCCGGATTAGACTTCGCGAACAGCCAGGACACTATGACCACCAGCAACAGGGCAAGCGCAAACCCGACGGCCGGCGACAGGAAGATGGCGCCGACCGTCTTCAGCGTGCCCGACAGCACGACGGCCCCGAGCCCCGCCTTGGCGATGCCTGCGCCCAACAGGCCGCCTACCAGAGCGTGCGAGCTCGACGAAGGAATGCCTGCCAACCACGTCACGACGTTCCAGGCGATGGCTCCCATCAGGGCGCCGAAAATCACCTGATCCGAGATGATAGCCGGATCGATGATGCCTTTGCCGATGGTGTTGGCCACATGCAGGCCGAAGAACAGGAAGGCGATGAAGTTGAAGAACGCGGCCCAGCCCACCGCATAGACGGGCGGCAGCACCCGCGTCGCCACGATGGTGGCGATGGAGTTGGCGGCGTCATGCAGGCCGTTCAGAAAGTCGAACAGCAGGGCGACACCGATCAGGAAGACCAGGATCAGGAGGGCGTGATCCACCCTACAGGTGCTCGATTAGAATGCCGTTGATGCGCGTCGCCACGTCCTCGAACCGGTCGATCACCTTCTCCAGATGATCGTAGACCTCGGCGCCAATGATGAAGTCGAGCGCGCTGCCTGCGTTCTTCTGCTCGGCATAGAGCGCCTTCATGCCCTGATCATAGAGAAGGTCGCTCTCGTCCTCGAGCCGGGACAGTTGCTCGGTCAGGCTGTTCAGCCGGTCGCTGTGTTTCGTCATGGCCGGCAGCAGGGACACAGCCTCCACGGTCAGCACAGCCGAACGGACGGCGATATCTCCAAGCTCGCGCATCGGCGCCGTGAACTCGCGCAGATCGTACAGGGTCACGCATTTGGCGGTCTTCTGCATCTGGTCGATGGCATCGTCTAGCGAGTTGGTCAGGCCGCGGATATCCGAGCGATCGAACGGCGTGATGAAGCTGCGCCGCACGGCGACCAGCACTTCACGGGCGACGTCGTCGGCCTCGTTTTCATGTTCGACGATCTTGGCGCACCAGCCCGGAACCGCGTCGCCGCCGTCCAGCATATGGCGCATCGCCTCCGCTCCCTTGGTCAGGGTCGCGGCGTGGGCCTCGAACAGACGGAAAAAATTGTCTTCCTTGGGCAGCAGCGCCTGAAACCAGCCGAGCATCGGATATCCCCCGTCTGTCGCCAGCCATCGGCCGACAATCTTTCGCCTCAAAACGCCATCCCCCGCCGGAGGTCAAGCCGCCTCGTCGCTCACGCTTGCGTCAGCGTGATTCCGCGGTCGAACGTCGCCCGGGCTTCAGCGACCATCGGCATGCGGCTTTCAGCCCAGGCGACGATCGGCTGCAACGCCAGCACCAGTGTTTCACCCAGCGGCGTTATCGCATAGGTCACCGAAACCGGCACGGTCGCCTCGGCGGACCGCGTAACCAGCCCGTCCCGCTCGAGCTGGCGCAGGGTCTGGCTGAGCATCTTCTGCGACACCCCCTCCACCCGACGTTTCAGCGCATTGAAACGCATCGGCTCATCCTTGAGCGTCGTCAGCAACAGCACCGTCCACTTGTCCGCGATCCGGTCCAGCAGCAGACGGGTCGGACAGTTCCTCGCATAGACATCGCCCTCCCAGTTGGTCTCGCCGGGTGTGGGGCAGGTTTCCTGCAGGTGACCAGATGTGCTCGCGGTGCCTTCTTGCATAGCCGATCTCCGTATCGCACTTGGTCACTATTGGAAACCACGGAGCTCAATCCATGAAGATCGTAGTCCTCGGCGCCAGCGGTCGCGCCGGCTCGGAAATTACCAGGGAGCTCGCGTCGCGCGGCCATTCGATCACCGCCGTTGCCCGCAAGGCTGACGCCATCGCCCCGGCTCCGGGTGTCACCGCCGTTCAAGGCGACGCGTCGAACGCGACCGCACTCGCCCAGCTCATCAAGGGTTCGGATGTGGTCGTCAGCGCCCTGCATCATGACGTCACTGCCGCCACCCTGCTGACCGCGCTAAAGGCAGCCGGCGTCCCTCGCCTGCTGGTCACCGGCGGCGCAGGCAGCCTTGAGGTCGCACCGGGGGTCCGCCTGATCGACACCCCAGCCTTCCCCGAAGAGTTCAAGCCGTACGCGTTGCCCGGCATTGCCTTCCTCGACGACCTTCGCGGCGAGACCGACATCGACTGGACATTCTTCTCACCCGCAGCCCTCATCGAGGAAGGCCCGCGCCTCGCCCAATTCCGCCTCGGGACCGATCAACTGATCACCGACGGTAAGGGCGACAGCCGCATCAGCTTCGCGGACTACGCCATCGCCATGGCCGACGAGGTCGAGCAGCACAAACACCCCCGCGCCCGCTTCACTGCGGCGTACTGAGTGAGAGAGGGCGTACCGGTGGGCAGCAACTCGCCCACCGGTAGGCGCCAAGCTGACGGGCTTATTTGGACAGTTGAGGCGTTCCATAGCCTGCCTGAGCCATAGCTTCTTGCATCTGCGTACGCTCTTGCGCAGTGCAACTCAGCTCTTTGCACATTGTGTTGCCCATATCGCGCATCAGT
>DASVTM010000217.1:0-5472 GCA_036387575.1 Brevundimonas sp. | reverse complement strand
AGATGGCTTCAGCGATTGCTTCCAGCGTGGTGGCCCGGGCACGGTGAACGTCCTCGGGCGTGTCAAAACCGTTCGGCTCGATCGCGGGACGGAACGGATCAAAAAACCTTCCATTGCGCGCCCACACTTCTATGGGCGGCGTCTCGGCGTCGCTCGCCCAGCGAAGCCACTGCCGCAACTGTCGAGCGGTGTAGATATTGCCGGTTCGGAATGAGAATAGATCATAACCGAAGGCGCGGCGGACCTCCGCAGGCATGGTTGTTGGCGCCGGCTCGGTGTTGATCCAGGCAAGGTTGTTCCGACGCAAGGCCGCCCCGATGTTCTGCGCGAAACAGGAGCCGGCGGTTGCTATCCGCACGCCCTCTGGAAACGCTGTTTTCGGCGCCCACATCTCCGAAATCTCAAGCGGGTTCCTTTGGGCGATTGCTGATCGCCAGAATGCTTCCGCGCCGAGATGCTCATACGGGTTCAAGGAGTGACGACTCTTCCCAACCATAGGCCCGAAGGCGCAAAATCTGCTGGCAGCAGCGTGCTGTGCGGAGCCTCGCGGTAAAGCTGGGGCGATCAACGATAGGTGATTGGCGTCCGGCGATCAACGTTCTTGTGCGTCGGGGGAAGTTGCTGAGCCCCATGCCGGCTCTAGGGTTAGTTGTGGCATAGGCAGGCGCTCAGCGTGCCCAGCAAAGCGACCTAGGCCTTCATGCGGCCTCTGCACTCGCCCTGCACCGTCCAAGCCCAGCGCACGCGCGATCCCGAGGACCGCGGTTGGCGACCAGACCAACATCTTCGGCCCCGGTGGCGAGAAAAGCACTCTTGCAAGAAATCCAGCGAAGGTTATCCCTAGAGACCGACGCTCGTCGACCATCGGTCGAGCAAACTCCTTCTGGGGAAGATCATGACGAAACACCTGTTGCTTGTCGGCTTGACGCTTGCCTGTTTTGCGGCCCCTGGCATATCCAGCGCTCAGGCAACCCGAACCTGGGTTTCCGGAGTGGGCGACGACGTTAACCCGTGCAGCCGAACCGCGCCCTGCAAGACGTTCGCCGGCGCAATTTCAAAGACTGCGGCGGGGGGTGAGATAAACGTGCTTGATCCGGGCGGTTTTGGCACGGTCACGATCACCAAGTCGATCACGATTACGACTGACCCCGGCTTCGGCGGAATACTGGCCTCTTCCACCACTGGCGTTACAATCAACGCCGGTGCGACTGACGTGGTCACCCTGCGGGGGCTTTACATCAACGGCAGTATCGGGGCCTCAACCGGCCTCAACGGCGTGCGCATCCTGGCGGCGGGCACAGTCAACATTCAGAACAGCGCAATAATGGGCGCCCGATCCCCCAGCGCCGGCTACGGTGTCGCCCTGCTAAACAGCGCGGGTACGACTTATGTGAACATCGCCGACACGACGATAAGCGAGTCAGGGACGGGATCGACTGGCTCCGCCATCCAGATCGCTCCTACAGGCTCGGGCTCCGCCTTCGTGTCCATTCGAAATAGCCGCATCCTGAACAATACCCGGGGCGTCGTCATCGACAGCAGCGCCACAGCGGGCGCGGTGCATACTTCGATCAGCGGCAGTCTGATTTCCGGCAACTCGCTCGCTGGTGTCCTGGCGATCAGCTTGGGGGCAGTTAACGCTTTGACTGTCACTGAAACCATTTCCTCCAATAATCTTGGCGGTTTGGGGTCCAACGGTACGGGCGCGAGCGTCACGTTTGCCCGCTCTACGATCTCGGGCAACAGCAATGGCCTCGTCGCCGTAAACGGAGGGGCCTTGGTTTCCAGCGGGGGCAACATTGTCGTCGACAACGCCACTCCAGGTGCGCCGACCGCGACTATCGCGCCGCTCTGAGCAGTGGCTGCGGCTAGGGTGATAGGCAACGTTCCGGGACTTTCACGCCAGCGAGTCATAGCGCCTATCAGCCTTTGTCGCAGCCGCCGCCGCGACAAAGACTCCGCAGGAACCTTCGTAAGTTCCGTCCCGAAACTGGGCTTGGATCGGCGACCGCAGCATGAGGATGGACAGGGTCAGCGTTTATCAGGTTGGCGGGTTGAGTCAGGTGCGAGTGCTTGAGAAGCTTGGCGTTTTCACACGATCGGAGACGGTGAGCCGGTCTCCCGGATCCTGGATGTCGCAGCAATGTCGCGATAATTTCCTGAGGGTAGGGAGACCGCTAGTTATCAGCGTAATGGCTGGCGGAGAGGGTGGGATTCGAACCCACGGTACCCTTCCAGGCACGCCGCATTTCGAGTGCGGTACATTCGACCACTCTGCCACCTCTCCGCGGTGCCGTAGTACGCTTGGTCGAGCGAGGGGCTTCTCTAGTCGGACAGGGCGGGCGCTGCAAGCGGCTTACTGACGATTTTCGTCAAGCTCCGGATCAGCGCTGGGCAGGGAGGGCGAGGCCGGGGGCTTGACCGCCCCGGGGGTCGGCGCCGGTGAAGCGGAAGAGCTCGGCGGGGCGGCCTCCGGTGGCGGCGCTGAGGCGGCCTGTGGGTTCGACGAGACCGGTGCGTTCGACGCCGCGGCGGAAGTTCTGCTTGTGCAGGGGGAGGCCTGCGACGGCCTCGGCGGCGGTCTGGAGTTCGGACAGGGTAAAGGTCTCGGGGGCCAGTTCGAACAGGACCGGGCGGTACTTCAGCTTGGAGCGCAGGCGGCCGAGGCCGGTGGCGAGGATGCGGCGGTGGTCGGAGGCCATCGTGAGGCCGGGGAGGGCGGTGGCGACGGGGCAGACGCCGTCGCGGGCGGCTTCGGGGACCAGTCCGGCTTCGTAGAGGAGCTCGTAGCGTTCGAGCACCCGTTCCTCGTTCCAGCGCAGGCCGGGGCCGAGGGCGAACAGGCCGTCGATGCGGGCGAGACGGCGGGGGTCGGAGCCGGCCCAACGGGTCAGGGCTTCGGCGATCAGGGGGCGGATGGCATCGGTGGGGTCGCGGCGATCTTCCCACGGGAACGCATCGAAGACGGGCGTCCAGCGGGCGTCGGCGGAGTCGGCGGCGGAGGCGTCGCGGGTCAGGGCGAGATAGCCGACCGAGATCTCGCGCTGGCGCTCGGGGCCGGGGGTCGGGCGGGGGCTTTCACGGCCCGCATCGCCGAAGGTGTAGAGTTGTTCGACGAAGCCGGACCGGAAGCCGGTCTGGGCGGTGATGAAGGCGCGTAGCGACAGTTCGAAGGTGCGGTCGTTGGCGGGATCGAATGGGCCGAACGGGAGCGCCGTGGCCTCGTCCGTGCCGGTGGTCAGGACACAGAGGCGGCGGTCCCGCAACGCCATGACGACCGCCGAGAGGCCGATGCGCACGCCGTGCTCGCCCCCGAACGACATCGGCTATTCCGTATGCCAGGCGTCGGCGGCCGGCATGATGCCGACGGCCTCGCCGAGGACGCGGTAGCGCTCGAGGTAGCGGGCCTGAGCGATGGGCGCGGGCAGGGGGTCGATGATCAGGACATAGCCCGGAGGCGGGGCGCCGAAGATCTTGAGCGACTCGGCCCGCTCGAAGCCGGCCAGTTGGGTGGCCTCGAAGAAGGCGCAGGCGCGGTCGGCCTTCTTGATCAGGGTCTTGATGGCCACCGGCGACCTGGGCGGCAGGCCGAAGCGGACGTGGATGGCGTGCTCGAGGCGGGCCTCGAAGTCCTTGTAGCTCATGCCCAGCGCGGCCTTGAAGGGCGAGATCATGTCGCCGATGACGTACTCGGACGCATCGTGGAGCAGGGCGGCGAGGCGCCATTTGGGGGCCAGGTCCGGCTTGATGTGGACCGCGATCTCCTCGACGACGCAGGAGTGCTGGGCGACCGAGAAGGCGTGTTCGCCGATGGTCTGGCCGTTCCAGCGGGCGACGCGGGCGAGGCCGTGGGCGATGTCCTCGATCTCGATGTCGAACGGCGAGGGGTCGAGCAGATCGAGCCGACGGCCGGACAGCATGCGCTGCCACGCTCTGGGTGCGTTCTTCGAGATAGGGTCGGCCAAGTCTGTGATCCTGCTGTCGGCAGGTCAGGTGACCCATCCGGGCCGCGCGATCAAGTGCGGCCCGGTGTTTGGCCCGGGCTTGGAGGCAATCGGCGCCTATTCCCCGACGTTGAGGGCGACCAGTTCCTTGGCGTCGTCGAAGACACCGTCGGCGTTGCTCTCACGCGAGCGTACCGTGGCGACGACGATCGGGCCCGTGCGCGGGCCGCGGGCCTCGTAGCCGACCGTGCGCCAGCCGGCGTCCGAAGGCCGGTTGTCGGTCAGGAGGTAGGTCTGGCGGATGGCTTCGCCCGGCGCGCGGGTACGGATCTCGGCGGCGTTGTCGCGCGCGTTGATGTTGACGGAGTCGGTGTTATCGCCGGTGGTAAGGCGGCCATTGATCGAGGCGTTCCCTTCGTTGGCGCGGATAGTGAAACCGCCGATCCGGACATCGGCCTTGTCGCCGTCCGCCTCGACGTCGATGCCGGGCATATGGACCGAAGCGCGATCGCCTTCGGCGTCCACCTTCATGCCGGGAGCGGAGATGTGGGCGCTGTCGGGGTTCGCATCGGCCTCGGCCCGAGCATCTGCTCCGGCGGCTTCGGCGTCGGCCCGGGCGGCCTGGGCATCGGCACGGGCGGCATTGGCGTCGGCGCGGGCCGAGTCCGCCGTAGAGCGGCTGATGTCGGCGGCCGTGTGCGGCATGGAGGCCAGCAGCCGGGTCTCGAAGGCCTTTAGGATCGGATCGGCGCCGTCATCGTCGAGCGTGACCAGATGGAGCTCGACCTGGGCGCCGCGCGGGCCTGTGTAGGTGCAGACCGTGCCATCAGCCTGCGCCGAGCCCTTGCGCGTGAGGGCGCCAAGGCTTTCGGGGCACTGGAGGGCATCGACGACCTTGAGCACGCCCTCGGCGTCGCTGTTCGACGTGCTGCGGCTGATGCGCACTCCGCTGTCGTCGCAAGCGGCGAAGAGGACAAGGCCGGAGGCGCAGGCGGCGAGCATGGCCAGACGGGACCAGGGGCGAGGCGCGGGCAGGTATGATGTTGGCAGGCGGAGCATCAACGGAGTCCTTTTCACAGGGTCATCCTGCGCTGAACGACATGATGCGCCAGTGAAATCGCGGTAATCGGCGTGGCGAAACCCGACCTTCCTGTGCCGGATGGGCCCGTGTCCGGCCCGGCAAGATCGGCGCCCCGATCACGACCCTGGCCGACCGCCTTCGCGGCGTGTGAGGAAGGCGAGGCGTTCGAACAGGTGGACGTCCTGTTCGTTCTTGAGCAGGGCGCCGTGCAGGGGCGGGATCAGCTTGTTGGGCGACGTCTCCCGCAGGGTTTCCGGGTCGATATCGTCGACCAGCAGGAGTTTGAGCCAGTCCAGCAACTCCGAGGTCGAGGGCTTCTTCTTCAGACCCGGCGTGTCGCGGATCTCGTAGAAGGTCTTCAGCGCCGCGGAGACGAGGCGGGGCCTGATGCCGGGGAAGTGGACCTCGACGATGGCGCCCATCGTCTCGTCGTCCGGGAAGCGGATG
>DASVTM010000216.1:0-2723 GCA_036387575.1 Brevundimonas sp. | reverse complement strand
GGTCCGAAATAGTCGCCGGGGACGTTGTGGGCGCCGCGATGTTTCCGGACCTGGGGCGCGCGGTGGTCGCGGCGGATCATCAGCTCCGCGAACGACTTGTCGTCCCTGAGCACCACGTTGAAACGCGGCTTCAGCTTCTTGATGAAGTTGGACTCGAGCAGCAACGCCTCGGTCTCTGAGGCAGTGACCACCAACTGCATCGACCGGGTCAGGGACACCATCAACCCAATGCGCTGGGTGTGGAACCGGCCCTGCGCATACTGCAGGATGCGCTTCTTGATCGACTTGGCCTTGCCCACATAGAGGCAGGTCCCGTCTTCGCCGTACATGCGATAGACGCCCGGCTTGTCCGGTGCGCGACGCGCCTCGTCGCGGATCAGGTCGGCGGCTTTCAGCGCGCCGGCATCCCCATCCGGGGCGCCCTCAGCCAGAATCGTCTCCTCGGTCATCGGAGGCAATATAGGAGGTTTCCGACGGTTTGCCCTTCTCCTCTGAGGGAGAAAACGGTGCGCTTATCCGACCACCGAGATTGCCGGACGTACGGCGGCCGGTTCAAGCCATGGCGGAGGCGGCATATTTCGGTGGGCGTTCGCCAGCGCCTCTGACCACCGGCGACCCAGGTCCTTGAAATAGGGATCGTCGGCGTCGATGCGGCGCTGCTCGCCGTGCAAGGTATCACGCTTGATCACCACCATGTCGAAGGGCGGACCGACGGCGATGTTGGATCGGATGGTCGAGTCGAAGGAGATGAGACCCAGCTTGACCGCCTCGGCCATGGGCGTGTCGGGACGCAGGGCGCGATCGAGGATGGGCTTGCCGTACTTGAGCTCGCCGATTTGCATGTAGGGCGTGTCGGCGCTGCACTCGATGAAATTGCCTTGGGCGTAGATCAGGTACAGGCCCATCTTGCCTCCACGGACCTGCCCCCCCAGCAGCATCGATGCCGAGACTTTCAGGCTGTCCGCCTCAAGCGAAGGCGCGATTTCCTTGCGGACCTGGTTCAGGGCGTATCCGACCAACTGGGCTGCCCGGAACAGGGATGGCGTCGTTTCCAGCGTCTCGAAATCGTCGTGACCGGGCATCTTTATGCCCTCGCCGACCATGGCCAGGGCGGTCTGGGTGACTGAGAGATTGCCTGCAGTACAGATCGAAATGATGCGCTCACCCGGCACCTCGGTGATGTGCAGCTTCTTGTAGGAGGAGATGTTGTCGACACCCGCGTTCGTACGCGTGTCGGCGATCATCGCCAGACCGTCATTCACCAGCATGCCGACGCAATAGGTCATCAGATCAGTTCGGCCTCGACGAGCGAATGCTCAAAGCGTCGGGTAACGCTAACAGATTCTTGTCGCACGACGACCCTTGCCAACTCATGACCAGCTCAGGGTCTGTTGTTGTTGCTGGGTCTGTTGCATCTGGCGCACACGGAGGGCCACGGTCATCGTTTCCGGACCGCCTCCGTAGCTGGTGCCCCGAAACGGAGAAGCGCCGAGGGCATCCAGACCGGCTGCGACGCGGACGTAGTGCTCCGTCGGAGCAATGCCGTTGGCCGCATCGAAGCCGACCCAGCCCAGATCCTGCACCCAGGCTTCCGCCCAGGCATGGGCCGCGTCCTGATCGATCAGTCCATCGGTTCGGTGCAGGTGGCCGGAGACGTAACGAGCCGGGATGCCCATGCGGCGTGCGCAGGCAATGAATATCTGGGTGTGATCCTGACAGACACCCCGCCGCTGCGCGAACGCGTCCGCAGCCGTATTATCGGCGGTGGTGGACCCGACCATGAAAGCGACCTCCGAATGGATCGCCGCCATCAGCCGGTGCAGTCGGGCCAGGGTGTCGCCTTCCTCGCCGACTTGATCAGCGAATTCGCGCAGCGCGGCATCGGCATGGGTCAGGGAGCTGTCGCGCAAATAGACCAGCGGTGAAAGCCGTTCGGGACCGCTACGCAGGACCCCGCCGGTGTCGTTGGTCGCGACCTCGCCGGTGACCCGAATGGTCAGCACCCCGGTCGGCCGCTCCGTGTAGAGGGTGTGCACGATGTTGCCGAAGGCGTCCTCGGAACGCCGCAGCCGGGTGTCGACATCGGTCTCGATGCGCCAGTCGCGCACCTGCTGGCTCTCGGTCGAGCCCGGCGTCACGCGCAGCGTCTGGACGATGAACCGCGCCGGGCGGGCATAGGAGTATTTCGTCTCGTAATCGATACGGATGCGCATCAGGTCACACCAGATACTGATCGTGGACGGCAGCGGCCAGATTGTTGTTTTCATTCAGAAAACAGAGGATGTATTCGTGCAGACCTGACTGGAAGATGTCTTCGATCTTCGCATTGTTGAACTGGTCGAGCCGTGCGGACGCCAGACGCTGCGATGGACCGCGACGACCATAGTCCGTGGCCAAGCGCTCCAGATAGCTGACGATCATGCCCTGACAGCTGGCGAGTGAACGCGGCATCTGGCGGTTCAGAACCATCAGATCGGCGACCAGCCAGGGGCGGACAGACTCCCGGTAAACCCAGCGGTAGGCGGTCAGGGCCGAGACCTCGCGCAGCAGGGTGGTCCATTGGAAATAGTCGAGCTGCCCCCCGACCCGCTCGTCGGCGGGAAGCAACAGGTGATATTTCACGTCCAGCAGGCGGGCGGTGTTGTCAGCCCGCTCGATCGCTCCGCCCAGACGAAGGAACCAGTAGGCGTCATTCCTCAGCATGGTCCGGGACGACGCGCCCT
>DASVTM010000215.1:0-1629 GCA_036387575.1 Brevundimonas sp. | reverse complement strand
CAGCGCGCCCAAACCCCTCGTGCCGGGCCACGAGATTGAAATCCGCGAGCGCTAACAGGTCCATGTGTTCCGCCTATGAGACAGTTGGTCTCAAACTAGCGTCTATCGGATCGGAAGTGGATCGTTGATTTTCCGGGTGTTCCCTCACCCCAACCCGGAGACTTCTCATGACCATCCTCGTTACCGGCGCCACCGGCCGTGTCGGCCGCCATGTCGTGCAGAGCCTGATCGATCGCGGCGCCGATGTCCGCGTCCTTGTCCGCGACATCGCCATGGCCGACTTCCCTGCCCGGGTGGAGGTCGCCCAGGGCGACATGCTCGATCTGGACGCCCTGCGCGCCGCGTTCTCCGGCGTCCGCACGCTGTTCCTGCTCAACGCCGTGGCCGCCGACGAATTCACCCAGGCGCTCATCACCCTGAATGTCGCTCGCGAAGCCGGAGTCGAGCGGGTCGTCTATCTGTCGGTCATCCACAGCGAGCGCTTCGTCAACGTTCCGCACTTCGCCGTGAAGTCCGGTGCGGAGCGGATGATCGAGCAGATGGGCTTCAGCGCCACCATCCTGCGACCGGCCTATTTCATCGACAACGAACTGATGATCAAGGACGTGATCCTCGGCTACGGCGTCTACCCGATGCCGATCGGCGACAAGGGCGTGGCCATGGTTGACGCCCGCGACATCGCCGAGGCCGCCGCCCTCGAACTGATCCGCCGTGACGCGGCCGAGACGCGCCTGCCGATCACCACCCTCAACCTTGTCGGGCCTGACACCCTGACGGGTGAGCGCATCGCCGCCATCTGGTCCGAAGTCCTCGGGCGGCCAATCGCATATGGCGGGGACGACCCCACGGCCTTCGAGCAGAACCTGGCCACTCTGATGCCGAAGTGGATGGCCTACGAGATGCGCCTCATGGCCGAGCGCTATGTCAGCGACGGCATGATCCCCGAGCCCGGCGACGTCGAGCGTCTGACTGCCCTGCTCGGCCGTCCGCTCCACACCTATCGCGACTTCGCCGCCCGCATCGCCGCAGACGCGGCCTGATCCCTCAACGCCAAGGAGACACGACATGATCTATTCAACCGCCGCCGTGCCGGTGAACCCCGCCGGCCAGACCGTCCTCACCCGGGCACAGATCTGGGCCAGCCTGGAGCTCAAGGCGCGCGACGCACGTCTCTTCCTGCCGGAAGGTCTGTGCACCCGCTGCGACGTGGTCGAGGAGAGCGCGACCCATTTCATACGGGGGGCCACCATCGCAGGCGCCGAGCTGCGCGAGATCATCACCCTTGAGCCGGAGCGGAAGGTGACGTTCTTCCAGGCCACAGGACCTCGCGAAGGCGCCATCGTCAACGAGTTGTTCGAAGATGAGGACGGCGCACTGCAGCTTCGTTTCTATTGCTATCTGGGCCTGCGCGATCGTGCACCAGACGGCCCCGAAGAGAAGGCGGAGCAGGCCCGGTTCGACCGTGACGAAGGCTATCGGGCCGCCCTGCTATCGACGCTCGGCCGGACCCGCGAACTGGTCGCGCAAGGTAAGCTCTGATGTTCGTCAACGGAGCCTCGGGGGTCGAGGCTCCGTTGACCCGGGCCCCGACCGCGCCGAAGGCGGCGGTCGGGCGACAGTGTGACAAGC
>DASVTM010000214.1:0-2514 GCA_036387575.1 Brevundimonas sp. | reverse complement strand
GGCCGAGATCAGCGGACGCTCGTCGTCGGCGACCGCCGAAAGAACAGCGGCGATCAGATCGGCTTCAGGTGGAAGCGGGATGAACTCCTTGGCCCCCGCGCGGATGGCGGCGGCGGCCTTTTGCGCGTCGTTGTCGACGCCGCAGGCCACGACAGGCACGAAAATCCGCTCGGCGTCATTGGCGGCGATCAGACCGGCGATGTCGAGGTTGTAGTCGACCATCAGCAGGTCGGCGCCCTGTCCGCGACGGAGCTGTTCCGTCGCCTGATCAGTACGCTCGACGTGCTGGACCTTGGCGCCGTGCGCCATGGCCATCTTCACTGCTGACGCAAGCTGGCCCGAAAGCCGTCCAACCACCAGAAGCCGCATTGGTCTTCTCCTCTAAGCTCTTACGCGCGATCCAGCGACCTAGGCCGCCGAGTCCTCGGTCTTGATGATTTCCGTCATGGTCACGCCCAGGCGATCCTCGACCACGACGACCTCCCCGCGAGCGACCAGCCGGTTGTTGACGAAGATGTCGATGGCCTCGCCGACCTTGCGGTCCAGTTCCAGCACGCTGCCGCGGTTCAGCTTGAGCAGCTGAGCCACCGTCATGTGCGCCTTGCCCAGTACGGCCGAGATATTGACCGGCACGTCGAACACGGGCGCGAGATCGGCGGCGCTCTTGTCCCCGCCTTCGTCGCCGATCGCCAGTGCGGTGGAGGCCCCAAACTCCTCCAGGGCAAAATCCTCGGCCATTAGAAGTTGCTCCCGTTGATTGTTTCAGCATGGCCGGCCTCGGCGGCGAGGGCGGCGGTCAGGGCCTCGCCCATGCGGGCTGCAGCCTCGGCAGGATCGAAATCGGCGCGGCCGTCGGCCCATTCGAGCTGGAAGGCGGCGGCGGCCATGCCCGGTCCATCGCGGAATGACACCAGACCCGAGAACCCGGCATCGACGCACAAGGCCTGCAGCCGGGCCTTCACTGCGTCATCGAGGCCATGCGCCCGAATGACCAGACGCGGCGTAGCGTCGATCTCGGAGCCCAAAGCCTCCAGCGCAGCTTGAAGCGGCCCTTCCGGGAAGCGGTCGAGCGCCGCCGTTGCGATGACGCGGGCGGCGGCCATGGCCAGTTCGGCCGATTGCTCACGGTGGACCTGCGCAACTGAAGCCAGAGAGGGCGCTGCGGCAGCGATGGCCTGGCCGAGCGTGACCAACGCCATCGCCTGCAAGCTCTCGACCTCGGCAAGGGCCGTCTCGCGCGCTTCCAGACGGGCCTGGGCCACCAACGCATCTACCTCGGCAGGCAAATAGGCGCGCTTCGCCGGACGGAAGACCGAACCGGCGGTCACACCGCCGACGTCATCGAACTCGGTGTCGAAGCTGAAGGGACGACTGTTGAGAGGCTGGGCGATGGTCATGTCAGTAGATCAACTCGTCATCGGCGCCGCCAGCCCCGGCCAGCATGATCTCGCCCTTGGCGGCGAGGTCCTTGGCGGCCTGGACCATGGCCATCTGGGCGCTGTCGACGTCCTTGAGACGGACGGGTCCCATCGATTCCATATCTTCGCGCATGATCTTGGAAGCGCGCTCGGACATGTTCGTGAAGAACATTTCGCGCAGGGTCTCGGACGCCCCCTTGAGGGCCAGGGCGAGCTGGTCCTTCTCAACTGCGCGCAGAAGCGTCTGGACGCCGCCCGGATCGAGCTTGTTCAGGTCCTCGAAGACGAACATCAGGGCGCGGATACGCTCGGCCGCCTCGCGGTTGCGCTCTTCGAGGGCGCCGATGAAGCGGGCCTCGGTCTGGCGATCGAACGAGTTGAAGATGTCGGCCATCATCTCGTGGCTGTCGCGCTTCGACGTGCGGGCCAGGTTGGACATGAACTCGACGCGCAGGGTTTGTTCGATCTTGTCGAGGATCTCGCGTTGCACCGGCTCCATGCGCAGCATCCGTTGAACGCATTCGAGGGCGAAGTCCTCGGGCAGCGCCGTCAGGACGCGCGCGGCGTGATCAGGCTTCACCTTGGACAGAACCACGGCAACGGTCTGCGGGTATTCGTTCTTGAGATAGTTGGCGAGCACAGCCTCGTTCACGTTGCCGAGCTTGTCCCACATGGTCCGACCGGCGGGACCGCGGATCTCCTCCATCAGGCCGTCTACGCGATCGGAGGGCATGAAGGCGGCCAGCAGCCGCTGGGTCTGTTCGAACGACCCCATGACCGAGCCCGAGCCGCTCATGCCCGAGACGAACTCCAGCAAGAGCTCCTCGACGACCTCGGCGCTGACCGTACCAAGTCCGGCCATTGCTTGAGAGATCTCCTTGATCTCTTCGTCGTCGAGCCCCTTCCACAGCTGGGTATGCTCCTCGCCCAGCGAAAGCAGGATCACGGCGGCCTTTTCTGGCCCTGTCAGCTTCTTGACGTCGTCGACGGAAGGCTTCTTGCCGGCTGGACGAGCCATCAGCCTTCCTGAACCCAACTGCGGAGAATCGCGGTCGATTCATCCGGGTGCTTCTGCACGAAGTCCGCCACCTTCTTG
>DASVTM010000213.1:0-3349 GCA_036387575.1 Brevundimonas sp. | reverse complement strand
CCATGGTCAGCGTTTGGTCGAGGCCCAGCGGATAGCCGACCGCAAAGGCGAGGTCGCCGGTGCGCAGGGTGTCGGAATTGACGGTCTCGACCTGCGACAGGCCCAGCGAGCGGATGTCGGGCGTGTCGATCCTTAACACCGCGACGTCGGTAGCCTTGTCGACGCCGACGAGCGTTGCGTCGAATAGCCGACCGTCCGTCATGTCGACGGTGAATTTCGTGCCGCCGTCGACCACATGATTGTTGGTGACGATGATGCCTTCGCGCGCATCGATAATGACGCCGGATCCGCTCTGCAGAGGCTTGGGCTCCGTCTCGCCGGTGGTCGGCCCGCGGGAAGTGCCGAGCGTCGTCACCTGCACCACCGCGGGCAGCGAGCGCTCGAGGCCGGTGGCGAAGGTGAAGACGCCGCGCTTCTCGTCATAGGGCAGGGGATACTGAGGGGACCGCACGACCGGAGCCGGAGGCGTGGCCGGACGAGGCGCGCGGTAGGGCGTCTGGGACGCGGCCGGGGCGCTAGTGGCTGGCGCCGGCGTCGGGCTCGACGTCTGCGCCAGGGTAACACCCGGGAGGGTAGCTAGAACCAGAGCAACGGCCGAACCCGCCATGAAAATCGCACGTGACATCAAGTCTTTCCCCCGGGCGCGACGCGTCTTCGCTCACGACCGGGTAACAGCCTAGCGTGAGAAATGCGCCGTGACGATGGTCCAAGACACGGCGCGCTCAAGCAGCGAACGACCGCGTCGTGAGCGTCAGCGCGGCGACGAAGTCGCCCCCTCTAAAACGCGCTTTCGCCGGTGATCGCCCGCCCGAGGATCAGGGCGTGGACGTCGTGGGCCCCCTCGTAGGTGTTGACGGTCTCGAGGTTCATGGCGTGGCGCATGACGTGCATTTCACCGGTGATGCCGGCGCCGCCGTGCATGTCGCGGGCCTCGCGGGCGATGGCCAGAGCCTTGCCGCAGTTGTTGCGCTTCATCATCGAAATCGCCTCAGGCACCCAGGCGCCGGTGTCCAGCAAACGGCCCAGCGCATAGGCGCCTTCGAAGCCGAGAAAGATCTCCGTCTGCATATCGGCCAGCTTCTTCTGCACGAGCTGGCGCGACGACAGCGGACGACCGAACAGCATACGTTCGCCGACGTAGTCGCGTGTGGCGTGGAAGCAGAACTCGGCCGCTCCCATGGCCCCCCAGGCGATGCCGTAGCGCGCCTTGTTCAGGCAGGAGAACGGTCCGCGCAGACCCTTCACTCCCGGCAGCAGATTGGCCTCGGGCACGAACACATCGGCCAGCCCGATGTCGCCGGTGATGGAGGCGCGCAGGGACAGTTTGTCTCCGATTTCGGTGGTGGTGAATCCCTCGAACTCACGCTCGACGATAAAGCCACGAATGACGCCATCCAGCTTGGCCCACACGACCGCGAGGTCTGAAATCGGCGAGTTGGTGATCCAGTATTTGCCGCCGTTCAGGCGATAGCCGCCCTCGACGGCTTCCGCCTTGGTCTTCATCGACGCGGGATCCGAACCGCCGTCGGCCTCGGTCAGGCCGAAGCAGCCGATCAGCTCGCCAGCCGCCATCCGGGGAAGGAAGCGCATCTTTTGATCCTCCGAACCGAAGGCGTAGATCGGGTACATGGCCAGCGACGACTGGACGCTCATGGCCGAACGATAACCGCTGTCGACTGCCTCGATCTCGCGCGAGATCAGGCCATAGGCGACGTGGCTGACGCCCGATCCGCCGTACTGTTCTGGGAGCATGGCGCCGAGGAACCCCATCTCGCCGAGCTCGGTCATGATGGCGCGGTCGAAATTCTCCTCACGGAAGGCGGCGACCACGCGCGGCAGCAGCTTGTCGCGGGCATAGGAGCGCGCGGCCTCCTGAATGGCGCGCTCGTCCTCGGTCAGGCGGGCGGTCAGGTCGAACGGGTCGTCCCATTTGAAGGTTTGAACGGAGGGTGCGGCGCTGTCGGCCATGTCGTCTTCCCGGTGTCTCTCAGGGCGTTCAGCGGATCGTGAGGAGCCGGCCCCTGTTGTTGCTTGCGGTTTAGGGCAGAATGGCTGCGTCGGGTAGTGGCAGGTCCGTCGTGTCAGAGGGCAATTCATGATCCGCAGGCTGAAGACGCTGTTCGCCGATCACCCTCGCGAGGTGAACGAGACGTATCTCGAACATCAGGCGACCGCCTTCGGTATGGGGCTGAAGCTGGCCCGTTTATCGGCGACCGCGTTCCTGCACGGGATCGTGCCCGGCGTGTGCAAGTCCTCTGTCTCGGACGAGATCAAAGCGATGGCGCGCGACCTCGGCGGTCGCGCTGAGGAAGCCAAGGAATGCCGCATGCGCGACGCGGGCGTGTGGGATCCGGGTCTTTAGCTCACTTCTCCCGCAGGGGGAGAAGGGGTAGTCACACAGGATGACCCAAGGCCCTCTCTCCGGTGTTCGCGTGCTCGACCTGTCACGTGTCCTCGCCGGACCGTGGGCGACACAGTTGCTGGCGGACCTTGGCGCCGAGGTGATCAAGATCGAGCGACCCGGCGCGGGGGACGACACCCGCGCGTGGGGACCGCCCTTCCTGAAGACGACGGATGGCACACGCGGAGACGCGGCCTATTTCCTGTCGGCCAACCGGGGCAAGAAATCGGTCACGCTGGATATCGCTACGGACGAGGGGGCCGCGATCGCGCGTGAGCTGGCCGCGACCTGCGACGTCGTGATCGAGAACTTCAAGACCGGTGGCCTGAAGAAATACGGCCTCGACCACGCCAGCCTGACGGCGGCGCATCCAAAGCTCGTCTATTGCTCGATCACCGGCTTCGGTCAGGACGGGCCGGACGCCGGACGGCCGGGCTACGACTACATGATCCAGGCCATGGGCGGGCTGATGTCGATCACTGGCCAGCCGGATGGCGCGCCCGGCGCCGAGCCGATGAAGGTCGGGGTCGCGGTGGTCGATCTGTTCACCGGCATGTACGCGTCGAACGCCATCCTCGCCGCTCTTTTGCATGCGCGGGCGACGGGGGAGGGGCAGCATATCGACCTTGCCCTGTTCGACGTTCAGGCCGCAATGCTGGCCAATCAGGCGACCAACTATTTCGCCTCGGGGTCCGCGCCGACGCGAATGGGCAACGCCCACCCGAACCTCGCGCCGTATCAGCCATTCCCATGCTCGGACGGGATGATCGTCGTCGCGGTCGGAAACGACGGTCAGTTCCGGGCGTTTGCCGGAGCGCTGGGCGCCGCCGAGATGGGGACCGATCCGCGCTTCGCCACCAACGCCTTGCGCATCGAGCATCGCGCAATGCTGACCGCCACCGTTAGCGCCTTGACCGCCGGACTGACGATGCGGGAGCTGACCGTGGC
>DASVTM010000212.1:0-4001 GCA_036387575.1 Brevundimonas sp. | reverse complement strand
CAGCGCAGCAGGCGGTGATAGCCTCGGCGATGTTGACGACCGCGTGGCGGAAAACCTGATTGCCAAGCATCCGCAGCTTGCCGACCGTGCCCGTCGTCGCCGGGCCACCATCGACGTACAGCATGTCGGTCTTGGAACCGTCGGCCCGTAGGGCGAAGCCGAGGATGCCCTGATCTTCCTTGGTCCCCTGCCCTTCGCGCGGCTCGACGACGAAGGCGCCGGCGCCGTCACCGAACAGGACGCAGGTGGTCCGGTCAGTCCAGTCCATCAGCTTGGTCATCTCCTCGGCGCCGATGACCAAGGCGCATTTCGCATGGCCTCGCGCGATGAAACCGTCGGCGATGCTGAGTGCATAGACGAAGCCCGAGCAGACGGCCTGAACGTCGAAAGCGATGTTGACCGTACAGCCGAGCTTGCGCTGGACGATGGTCGCCGTCGCCGGGAACGTCATGTCCGGCGTGGTCGTGGCGACGATGATCAGGTCAACGTCGGCGGGGGTCTTGCCGGCAGCCGCCAGAGCACGGCGGGCCGCTTCTGTGGCCAGATCGCTGGTCGGTTCGTCGTCGCGCGCCCTATGGCGCTGCTTGATGCCGGTGCGTTCCTGAATCCATTCGTCACTGGTGTCGACGAACTTCGCCAGGTCGGCGTTGGTGACGATCTGCTCGGGCAGATAGGAACCGACGCCGGTGACGGCGCTACGGATGACGCTCACTGCAGGGTCTCTCCAGAGGAGGCGACAACAGCGCCGCCCGCTTCAGGTGGGGTTGGAATGGCGTGCAAGATGTCGCCGAGACGGCTCAGCTTGGCGCCCACGGTGGCCAGATAGTCGCTGCGGGCCAGATCGACGGCGATGCGGATGGCGTTGGCGAAGCCTACTGCTGTTGCGCCGCCGTGGCTCTTCACGACGATGCCGTTCAGGCCCAGCAACGGCCCGCCGTTGATGGTGCTGGGATCGATCTTGCGGCTCATCGCCTTGAGCGCAGGCATGGCGATCAGCGCGCCCATCTTGGCCTGAACGCTGGAGGTCAGCGCGTCCTTCAGCAGGGCCGAGATGAAACGCGCAGTGCCCTCGGCGGTCTTCAGCGCGATATTGCCAGTGAAGCCGTCGGTCACGACGACGTCGACCGTGCCCTTGGCGATGTCATCGCCCTCGACGAAGCCGTGATAGTTCAGGTCGAGCCCGCCGGCCTTGAGGATCTGATGCGCCTCGCGCACCTCGTCATGACCCTTCATGTCCTCGGAACCGACGTTGAGAATGCCGACCGTCGGCGTCTTCTTGCCGTGGACGGCGGCGTGGAAGGCCTCGCCCATGATGGCGAATTCGATCAGTTGCTCGGCGTCGCTCTCGATGTTCGCGCCGACGTCGAGCACGGCGGTGACGCCTTTCAGCGTAGGCCAGCTGGCGACGATTGCTGGGCGCTCTAGCCCCGGCGCTGACATGCGCAGGATCAGCTTGGAAATGGCCATCAAGGCCCCGGTGTTACCTGCGGAGACGACGGCTCCGGCCTCGCCGGACTTCACCGATTCGACCGCATTCCACAGGCTGGATCCCTTGCCCCGGCGCATGGCCTGGGCCGGCTTTTCGTCCATGGAGACGACCTTGTCGGTGTGGCGTATCTGGCAGACGTCGCTAGCCAGTTTGCACCTGGCCATCTCGGCGGCGATCGCGGCCTCGTCGCCGTGCAGCAGGAAGCGCACGTTCTCGCCGCCATGATGACGGATGTATTCCCGCACAGCCGGGACGACGACGGAGGGTCCGTGGTCGCCACCCATGGCGTCGAGGGAAATCAGTACGGGGGATGGCAAAAGGTACGCTCTCCGGGCGTCGTCAGACGCGACGCTCATCTGGGCCGTTCAGGATAGACCTGCAACAGGGTGATGCAAAGGCAGGTGACCCAAGGTCAGGATTCCGACCCGTCGTCCTTCGGCTTGAACGCCTTAAGCACCGCGAAGGGCGAGATTTCGGCGGGCTCATCAGGCTGCACGAATTCGACGCCGGGTTTCCGGGGAAACGGGTCGAGCGTCAGGACCAGTTGCTCGACGGCGTACTGGCCGAGGTCGATTCGACCGTCCTCGATCACGTCGGGGAAGTCGTCATCGACGCCGACTTCGATTTCCTCGTCCTCGGCGACCGCAGGAGCCTGTTCGACAAGATCGACCGAGAATCGCTCGTCGATCTCGACCGGCAGGGGCTCCAGCGAGATGCCACAGGTCTGGACCGCGCTGGCCTTGACCCGTCCCGACAGACGCCATCCGCCGCCGCCTTTGCTGGCGCTGGCTCCGTGATCGGGGTTCGGCTCCAGCAACAACTCAGCCTCGAACGCATCAAGCGAGGCGAGATCGAGCGCGCGGGCGATCCGCGCGCGCATGGCCGCGTCAGGCGTGAGCGTGCGCTTCAGGCCTGCGCCAATCTCGTTGAGACGGACGCTCTCGCTGTACGGAAGGACCTCGGTCATGCGGCGATCTCCGGCCAGCTAGGGTGTTTCAGAATGTCGGCGAACGTCTGGGCGGCCAGACCTTCACGCGCTGCAATGGCATAGCGGGCAAGCGCCGCGCCGCGTTCCGCGTCCTCGCTCTCGAACACATTGCGCGCCAGTCCAGTGGACAGGGTGGCTGCATCGCCTGCGCGGAGCGGGGTCTCATAAGCGGTCATCCGACCATAGAGCGCCTCGCCGAGGGTGCGCATCTTCTTGGCCATCGACACGTCGCCGACGCCGAGTTCGCGCAGCACATTGTCGAGCGCGGAGACATAGCTGTCGAACAGCGACTGGGCGGCCTCCGCCCCCTCCCCCCCGTTTGCGACCTTGTCCTCGTCGCGAAGGCGTAGAATCAGCAGCAGGGCGTGCAAGGTGTAGAGTTCGAACCGCGCATCGATCCGGTCAGGGACGCCGAGGCTCGTATAGAAGACCGGCTGGCGCGCCTGTGCCGCGACGGCCGCATACAGCGGGTCGCCCTGGGACTGGGACGGGCGTTTTCGAAAGAGTGACTTCAGCATGTTTCACGGCCCCTTTTCCGCCGCGCCGTTGAACTAGAGCCCGTGTCCGGTTAGGTCAAAGACCTTGTTCTGTTGCAGGCTCCCGTCCATGCCCCGTATCGCCTCTATTCTCGCCGTCGCCGCACTGGCGGTTTCGGCCGCAGCCTGCGCCCCCGTCGTGGGTCTGCACGGCTTTCAAGTGGTTGATGTCAAGCCGTCCGACATCGTCGCCGGCACCGACACAAAGGAAACCGTGCTCGCCCGTCTGGGCACGCCATCGACGACCTCGACGTTCGAGCCGGGTCAGGTCTGGTACTACATCAGCCAGACCAGCGAGCGGTACACCTACAACCGCCCTCAGATTTCCCAGCGCAGCATCACCGAGATCACCTTCAATAAGGACGACAGCAAGGTCGCCGGAGTCCGCACCCTGGGCCTGGCCGATGGTGAGAAGATCGCCATGGAAGGTCGCGAGACCCCGACCCGTGGTCGGTCGCTGACGATCATGGAACAGCTGCTCGGCAACGTCGCCCGTGGCCTGCTGCCGCGCACCGACGATGACGTCCCAGGCCTGCGCCGCCCGGACTAAGCTCCGCTGCAGACAAGCAAAAAGGGCCCGGAGAGAAATCTCCGGGCCCTTTTCTTTTCCAGAGGCTAAGACCTACCCGATCTTGCCGCTCGCCAGCACCGCCAGCAGCAACAGCGCCACGATGTTGGTGATCTTGATCATCGGGTTCACCGCCGGGCCGGAGGTGTCCTTGTAGGGATCCCCGACCGTGTCGCCGGTCACCGCGGCCTTGTGAGCCTCTGAGCCCTTGCCGTGGACGACGCCGTTCTTGTCGGTGAAACCTTCCTCGATCACCTTCTTGGCGTTGTCCCACGCCCCGCCGCCCGAGGTCATCGAGATGGCCACGAACAGCCCGGTCACGATCACCCCCATCAGCATGGCCCCCAGCGCCGCGAAGGCGTTGGCCTTGTCCGAGATCAGCAGCACGGCCAGGAACAGCACGATCGGCGAGAGCACCGG
>DASVTM010000211.1:0-5970 GCA_036387575.1 Brevundimonas sp. | reverse complement strand
GGCCGGATCACCGCCCGCCAGTCCGAAGATCTTGCCGTCCATGCCGGTGACCGATGTCAGCGGATGCACCTCGACCACAGAAGCCGGCGACTGAAGCTCAGGATCAGGCACGGCTTTGACCGGCAATCCGCGGCTGGTCGGCGTCAAGGGTGCGAGCACGGGAGCGGCGGCCGGGGCTGGAGGTGCAACCGGAACCGCACCCACAGGCGCTTTCGGCGCCTGGAAGGCCGTCCACGCAGCGCCGAGACGATCGCAGCCGGACAGCGCCAGGGCGCCCATCAACACGGCGGCGGTGAGCAGTTTCTGGTTCATGATATTCCCCCAAGCGCTACCGTGAACGCCTAACGCGGGTTTGCCAATGGCGACCCGGCGTTACGCACTCCAACACGATCCTTCGACATCCGCAGCCGGCTGCCCTATGCAGCGCCAGTGCCCGTTCTCGACCTTCTCGACCTGCCTGCCGCCTGCCCGCCCGGAACGCCGTGGCTGGGGCTGGATCTTGGCGAAAACACCATCGGGGTGGCCGCGTCGGACACCTCGCGCATGATCGCCAGTCCGCTGGAGCTGATCCGCAAGGAGAAGTTCAGTTTGGACGCCGCACGGCTGATCAAGCTGATGAACGGGCGGAACGTCTCGGCGCTGGTGATCGGCCTGCCGATTAACATGGACGGTAGCGAGGGGCCGCGCGCCCAGTCGTGCCGCGCCTTCGCCCGAAATCTGGAGCGGCTGCGCCCCGTCAACGTCGCCTTCTGGGACGAGCGGCTGTCGACCAGCGCGGTCGAACGGTTCCTGATCGACGAACTGGATCTGAGCCGCAAACGGCGTGCGGGCGTGATCGACCGGACCGCCGCCGCGTGGATCCTGCAGGGCGCGCTCGACCGCGTGCGCGACCAGGCAACGTGGATCTGATTTAAGTGAGTTTCGCTGCTTTGATCTCGGGCGTCGTCCCGGTCTTCGTCATGATTGCCCTCGGGTATGGACTGAAGAAGTCGAACTTCCTGCCTGACGCGACATGGCGGCCGATCGAGAAGCTGTCGATCAACATTCTCTATCCCGGCTTCCTGATCCCCGCGATCTGGGGAGCGGATCTCGGCAGCGGCAGCGCGGGCGCAGCGGCGGGAGCGGCAGTCGTCGCGGTGCTGATCGTGTCCGCCGCAACGCTTCTGGCCAAGCCGCTGATGAAGATCGACGGGCCCGCCTATACCTCCGTCTATCAAGGCGTCATTCGCTGGAACAGTTTTGTCTTTCTGCCGGTGATCCAGGCCTCGTTCGGGACCGAAGGGCTGGCGCTGGCGGCGGTGATGATCGCCTGCATCATCCCGGTGACCAACATCGGCTGCGTCGCCGTTCTGGCGCGCTGGGGGGCGGATCAGAGGGGCGTAACGCCGCTGGCGCTGCTCAAGGCGATGCTGGCCAATCCGATCCTGCTGGCCTGTCTGATCGGGCTGACGCTGAACCTGCTGGGCGTGCCGGGCATCCCGGGCGTGACAGATACCCTAAAACTGCTTGGGTCCGCCGCCTTGCCGCTGGGCCTGATCATCGCCGGGGCGGGGCTGAGCTTCGCCGAGGTGGCGCGGCGGAAATGGACCATCGCCGGAACTTCGTTCGTGAAGCTGATCATCATGCCGCCGCTGATGTGGGGGCTGTGCATTCTGTTCGGCGGCGATCATCTGGCGCAAGGCGTGGCCATGCTGTGCGGCGCGGCGCCGGGTGCGGCGGCGTCATACCTGCTGGCGCGGCAGATGGGCGGGGATGCGCCCCTGATGGCCGGGGTGATTGCGCTGACGACGGTGACCAGCGCCGCGATGATCCCGCTCTTGCTGTTCATCTATCATCTGACCTAGGACCGCTTTATCGGCGGGCCTCGATGACCGATTCAGCGACCGTCACCGATCTGATCTCCGAACGACTGGTCCCGTTCCCGTCCGCCCATTTCCTGTCCGCCGGCGATCTCAACCCGCCCGCGACGCTGGCCCTGCTGGACCTCGCCGACACCTTCGTCGACTTCAACAGGCAGTCCTCCAAATCGCTCGACCTGATGCACGGGCGGACGGTCGTGAACATCTTCTTCGAGAACTCGACCCGCACCTCCTCGTCGTTCGAGATCGCCGCCAAACGCCTCGGCGCGGACGTCGTGACCATGCCGGTGCAGGCGTCTTCGGTGGCCAAGGGCGAGACGCTGATCGACACGGCGGTGACGCTGAACGCCATGAAGCCGGACATTCTGGTGATCCGCCATGCCTCGTCCGGCGCCGCCGCCCTGCTATCGCAAAAGGTCGGCTGCGCGGTCGTCAACGCCGGCGACGGACGCCATGAACACCCCACGCAAGCCTTGCTGGACATGCTGTCCCTACGCCGCGCCTTCGGGGACGTGGGCGGGCTGACGGTGGCCATCTGCGGCGATATCGCCCACAGCCGGGTGGCGCGGTCCAACGTCATCCTGCTGTCGATGATGGGCGCGCGAGTGCGGCTTATCGGACCGCCGACGCTGGTGCCGGGCGACGCCGACCGCTGGGGCTGTGAGGTGTTCCACGACATGCGCGAAGGCCTGCAAGGCTGCGACGTCGTGATGATGCTGCGGCTGCAGCTCGAGCGGATGGAGGGGGCGCTGGTGCCTTCGACCCGCGAGTATTTCCGCTTCTGGGGTCTGGACCGCGAGAAGCTGGCCTGGGCAATGCCCAACGCCAAGGTCATGCACCCGGGGCCGATGAACCGGGGGGTCGAGATCGATTCCGACGTTGCCGACGACCTGTCGGTGTCGCTGATACAGGATCAGGTCGAGATGGGCGTCGCCGCACGCATGGCGGTGCTGGCCTCGCTGGCGACCCGTCGGGGAGACGACCGATGAGTGCGCTCGCTTTTATCAACGTGCGGCTGCTCGATCCGGCGACTGACTATGACGGCCCGGGCTCGGTCCTGATCGAGGACGGCCGCATCGTTGAGGTCGTGCGCGGCGGCGCGGCGCAGGTTCCTGCGGGCGTCGAGGTCATCGACGCGAACGGCAAATGCCTCGCCCCCGGGCTGATCGACATCCGGGTCAAGACCGGCGAGCCGGGGTCCGAGCCCAAGGAGACGCTGAAATCGGCCAGCCTGTCGGCGGCGGCCGGTGGCGTCACCACCATCGTCATCCAGCCCGACACCGACCCCGCCGTGGACGACCCGGCCATGGTCGACTTCATCCAGCGGCGCGGCGCGGCGCTGAACCTCGTCAACGTGCTGGTCGCGGGCGCGGCCACACGCAACCGCGACGGCCAGCGGATGGCCGAGATCGGTCTGATGGACGAGGCGGGCGCGGTCTATTTCACCGACGGCGACCGCGTCATCGCCAACAGCCGCACCCTGCAGCGGGTGATGAGCTATGCCGCCGCCTTCAACGCCCTGATCGCCTGTCGTCCGACCGATCCGTGGCTGAGCGAAGGCGCAGTCGCGACGTCGGGCGAACTGGCCACGCGTCTGGGACTGTCGAGCGCTCCGGCGATCGCCGAACGCATCCAGCTGGAGCGGGATCTGGCCTTGGTCGAGCAGACCGGCGCGCGGTTCCTGGTCGACCAGATCTCGACGACGGGTGCGCTTGAGACGCTGGCGCGGGCGCGGGCCAAGGATCTGGAAGTCGCGGCCTCGGTCTCGATCAACCACCTGTGCTTCAACGAGATCGATATCGGCGACTACCGGACCTTCTTCCGGCTCGACCCGCCGCTGCGACCCGAGAGCGACCGTCAGGCGCTGATCGAGGCGGTCCGCGATGGCCTGATCGACGTCATCACCTCGGCCCACGCCCCTGCCCCCGCCGAAGACAAACGCCGTCCGTTTGGCGAGGCCGCGCCGGGCGCCGTGGGATTGGAAACGCTGCTGTCGGCATCGTTGATGCTGCACCACGAGGACGGGCTTGAGCTTCTGGATATCCTTCGCCCGCTGACGCATGGCCCGGCGTCGCTGTTGGGGCTGGCCTCGGGCGTGCTGGCCGAGGGTGCGCCGGCCGATCTGGTGCTGTTCGACGCCCATGCGCCGGTCGTGATCGACGCCGCGATGCTGAAATCCAAGTCCAAGAACTCACCGTTCGACGGGCGCAGACTGCAGGGCAAGGTGCTGGGGACCTGGGTGGCGGGTAGGAAGATTTACTAGCTTCTCTTCCCTCTCCCGCCGGGAGAGGGAAGCTACCGCTTACAACTCGCCGCCTTCGCCACCGCATCACCCAGCACGCTCTTAACCGCCAGCGGTTCATCCGTGGCGATGACCGTCACGCCCTGCGCGATGAGATCGCGGTATTCGCTGACATTGCCGTCCGCCGCATATACCCGATCCAGCGCGCGATCCGACCCGCCAAGCGTGCCGAACTGGGCTTCGACACCGACGGCCTTCATGGCGCTCCACAGCTCTGGGTTCGGCCGACCGGCGCCGGTCCAGGCGAGGATCTGAGGGCGGCGCAGGCCCTCCAGTTCATCGATCGATTTCACCCCGGCGGAGATCATCATCTCGGGGGCCATGTCGGCGACGGCGCGGGCGGTTTCGGGGCTGTAGGTGATCAGGATGACGCGGTCGGCGGCGCCGACGCGGCGGACCTCGTCGATGACGGCGCGGGCCAGCGTCAGGGTTGCAGCTTCGGACGCAGGCTTCAGGTCGATGCTGGCGATGGCGTGGACTTCACCGGCGGCGGCGAGCGCCTCGGCCAGTGTGGGCGGGGCTTCGTTGGTCAAATGGCCGTCGGGCGCGCGCAACCGGGCCGCCTTGACCTGGGCCAGCGTCAGGTCGGAGACCTTGCCCTGACCGGTCGTGGTGCGGTCCATGGTGTCGTCGTGCATCAGGGTCAGCTTGCCGTCGCTCGTCAGGACGGCGTCGAGCTCGACGATGGCGTTGGGGATGGCGCGGCCGGTGGCGCGGATGGCGGCCAGCGAGTTCTCGGGCTGGTCCTCGCCAGACTGACCCCTGTGCGCCGAGATGACCACGCCGCCGTCACGGACGCAGTCAAACCATACGGCCAGCCGCGGGCCCGATGAAGCTATCTGCGGCGTACCCGCGCAGCCTGTCAGGACGAACAGGGATGCGGCGGCGAGAAGGACGGGACGGATCATGCGGGAACTCCAGAAGCGGGCGGACCAAATCGGCAACACCCGCCGAGGTCAAGACACCGTTTGACAACCCAAGATGATCGGACGCTTGCTCGCGCTCGGCCCGCGACGCATCGTGCCGCGAAATCAGGGACGGGGAGCGAATCAGTTGCAGGATCTTGTGGCGCCGGCGTTGGGCTCGCTCGCCCTGATGGCGATCGGTGGTTATCTGCTGGGTTCGATCCCGTTCGGCGTGGTCATCACCCGTGCCGCAGGCGCCGGAGACGTGCGCAACATCGGCTCTGGCAATATCGGCGCGACCAATGTGCTGCGGACCGGGCGCAAGGATCTGGCGCTGGCCACCCTGCTGCTCGACGGGGCCAAGGGCGCCGTGGCTCTGCTGATCGCCCGCTGGCTGTTCGACAGCGAAGTAGCCGGAGCCATCGCGGGCGGCGCGGCCTTCTTCGGCCACCTGTTCCCGGTCTGGCTCAAATTCAAGGGTGGCAAGGGCGTCGCGACCTTCTTCGGCCTGCTGATCGCCGCGCATTGGCCTCTGGGGCTGATGGCCGGGGCGACCTGGCTGATCGTGGCGTTCGTGCTGAGGTATTCCTCGCTCGCCGCCCTGATCGCCGCCGTGCTGGCGCCGGTCTATGCGCTGCTGCCGTTGCCCGGAGCGGGGTTGCCGGTTGCGCAGCCGATCCTGATCCTGTCGATCGTCACGGCGGTGCTGATCTGGATCCGCCACCATGAGAACATCGGCCGCCTGCTCAAGGGCGCCGAGCCCCGCTTAGGCGCCAAGAAAACTTGACCGTCCCGGGCCAACCGCTTTCCGACGGAGAGCGGTCAGCCCGTCTGCGCCTCGCGCGTGCGGACCGTATCGGCCCCGTGACCTTCCATCAGTTGCTCCAGCGGTTCGGCAGCGCCG
>DASVTM010000210.1:0-2576 GCA_036387575.1 Brevundimonas sp. | reverse complement strand
ACAGCTTCCCGGCGTGATGACGCGCCTCTTCACCGAACTTGCCGGCACGGCTGCGGGCTTCGCCGGTGAAGTCCTCGGCGCGATGGCCCAAGTCCCCGGCGGTATCGCTCAGACCGCGCGAGATGTCCTCGAACCTATGGCGCAGGGCCTCGGCGTCGATCCAGCCGCGTGGGTCGAGACGATCGCGAAGCTCGCGATAGCGGGTCGGCCCGGTGCGCTGGCTCAACAGTACGGTGGCGATGGCCGCGACAGCGACGAGCGCGACCGAGCCCGCTGTGATGCCGGGATGTTTGCGGGCTTCCGCCAAAACGCTGAACTGTCGAACCATGGGATAATAAACCTCTTCCTGGAGGCCGTCGTCGGACGCGTCGTACAGACCATCCTCATACGGCTCATACCCGGGACCGCTGTCCCGCTTCAGCCTAGGAGCGAACCGCGCGAAGAGTGGTTCCGCGATCCCCGGCAAAGCTGCGTAGAAAGACGCGATCAACCGCCCTCCCCCGCCGACGGTGATCTCGCGCATCGGATGGGTCGCGCACCACAGAATGGCGTCGGCCACGACGTGGGTCGCATAGACCGGCTGAGGGTTCTGGGCCGCATATCCGGCGAGGTTGCGGGCATGGTGATCGTAGAGCGAGTCCACCGCCGCCGGCTTGACCAGACTGAGCGAGATCGGGGCCTTGTCTCGCAGCAACTCCATTCGCAGGGCGTTGGTGAAGCCCTTCACCGCATGCTTCGACGCCGAATACGCGCCCCGGATCGGGGACGGCGCGTCAGATAATGTCGAGCCGACATTGATGATCGCGCCACCGCCCGGTCTTCCGCGCAGATGCTCCGCCGCGATGGTCGAGCCGTTGACCACGCCCCAGTAGTTTGTCTCGAACAGCCGGCGCTGATCCTCCAGTGTCGTCCCCAGCACGCTGCCTATGATCGAGACGCCCGCGTTGTTGATCCAGGTGTCGAAGCCACCGAACAGCCGACGGCACTTGTCCGCCGCCTCAGCGAGCGCGTCATAGTCCGCCACGTCCGCAGCGGCCCAGGCGACGCGCGCTCCCGTCCCCTGAAGCTCCTCACAGAGGGCGCGCAGGTCCTTCTCGCCGCGAGCGATCATGAAGACGCAGGCTCCGCCTCGCGCCGCACGTCGGGCCGTGGCCAGGCCGATGCCCGAGGTCGCGCCGGTGATGACGATGGCCTGCTGGTCCAGCGGTTTAAGGGTCGGTTTCGCCATGTCTCGCCTCGTTGCTACGCCCGTCTCCAGCCCCGCTGGAACGGGTCGCCAGAAGGCCGGGTTCCGCCGTTAGATCACAGCCCCCTTACCTTGGCGACATCCGGTCCCTATCTTGTCGCCCTTCCAGACATTCGATTTCGGGACCCGAGCCAGTGCCTCATTCCGCGCCTGCCGCCACTACGCCTATCGCTCCGACGGACGACCTCGCCGCCGCCTTCCAGATCGAAGGCTGGCCCGTGCGCGGCCGTCTGGTCCGATTGGGCGAGGCTGTCGACACCATCATCAAGGCCCACGACTATCCCGAGCCCGTCGCGGCGTTGCTGGGCGAAGCCTGCGCGCTGGCCGCGCTGGTGGGCTCGAGCCTGAAGTTCAATGGCCGCCTGATCGTTCAGGCACAGGGCGACGGTCCGGTCCGCTACGTCGTCGCCGACTACGACACCTCGGGCACCCTGCGTGGCTATTGCCGCTTTGACGAGGCCGAGGTTGCCGCAGCCTCCACCGGTTTCGCCCGCCCCGGCGCGCAAAGCCTGCTGGGCAAGGGCGTGTTCATCATGACCCTGGACCAAGGCCCCGACTTCGACCGCCACCAGGGCATCACCCCTATCGAGGGCGAAAGCCTGTCGCTGTGCGCCGAGCACTATTTCGCCCAGTCCGAACAGGTGCCGACGAAGGTGCATCTGGCCGTCGGTCAGGTTTCCAGCGACGCGGGCATGGTCTGGCGCGCAGGGGGTGCGATGATCCAGATGGTCGCTGGCGACGAAACGCGCGGCTCAACGCAGGAAGTCTGGGATCGCACGCGCGCCCTGTTCCAGACGCTGGCCGACGATGAGCTCATCGACCCGACCATCACGCCGGAAATCCTGCTGTTCCGCCTGTTCCACGAGGACGGCGTGCGGCTCGAGCAACCGCTGGCGCTGTCAGCCCAGTGCCGCTGCTCGAAAGAGCGCATCGTCGGCGTGCTGGGATCGTTCTCGGCCGACGAACGCGCCGACATGGTTGAGGACGACGGCAAGATCCGCGTCACCTGCGAATACTGCTCGACGATCTACGCATTGGACCCGGCCGAGGTGGCGAGTGCGGCCGCGGGGTAGCGGCCGCCCTACCCCTCCAGATCCAGCGAATAGCCGGCGGATCTGACCGTGCGGATGGGGTTGGCGCTTTCGCCGATGTCGAGCGCCTTGCGGAGGCGGCCGACGTGGACGTCGACGGTGCGCGCCTCGACGTAGACGTCGGAGCCCCAGACGGCGTCGAGCAATTGTTCGCGGCTGAACACCCGGCCCGGGTGACGCATGAAGTGATCCAGCAGGCGGAACTCGGTCGGACCCAGGTGGACCTCGGTGCCGTTGCG
>DASVTM010000209.1:0-2397 GCA_036387575.1 Brevundimonas sp. | reverse complement strand
GGCGTCCTGATCATGAAGTGGCGGTTCCGCGACGGCGATCCGGGCTAAGGCGCTGCGTCGTTATCGCGGATCAATTTTTTGACCACCGACCGGGTTGATCCTTTACGATAGTCTCGACGATTCAGAAGGATGCGACGCTTGCAGATACCCGACACGGCCGTGACGACGCCGCATGCGAAAAAGCCCTTCTACACCCACCTGTATTTTCAGGTGCTGACGGCGATCTTCCTCGGTGCGGTGATCGGCCATTTCTGGCCTGAGTTCGGCGAGAGCCTGAAGCCGCTTGGCGACGCCTTCATCAAGCTGGTGAAGATGGTCATCGCCCCGGTGATCTTCCTCACCATCGTCACCGGCATCGCCGGGATGCGCGATCTGGGCAAGGTCGGACGGGTGGCGGCCAAGGCCTTCGCCTATTTCCTGACCTTCTCGACGCTGGCGCTGATCCTGGGCCTCATCGTCGCCAATGTGGTCCAGCCCGGCCGGGGCCTGAACATAGATCCGGCGACGCTGGATGCCGGCGCAGTCGCCCAGTATTCGAGCGCCGCGCACGAAACGACGATGCAGGGCTTCCTGATGGGGATCATCCCCGACACGGTGGTCAGCGCCTTCTCCACCGGCAACATCCTGCAGGTCCTGTTCGTCTCGATCCTGTTCGGCATCGCCCTGGCCATGATCGGCGATGTCGGCAAGCCGGTTCTGACCTTCCTCGAGTCGGTCTCGGCCGTCTTCTTCAAGCTGGTGGCCATTCTGATGAAGGCAGCGCCGATCGGGGCGTTCGGGGCCTTCGCCTTCACCATCGGCGCCTATGGCATCGGCTCGATCGCCAATCTGTTGGCGCTGGTGGCGACCTTCTATCTGACCGCGATCCTGTTCGTGGTCGGGGTGCTGGGGCTGGTAGGGATCGCCAACGGCTTCAACATCCTCAAGCTGATCCGCTACCTGAAGGAAGAGCTGCTGCTGGTGCTCGGCACCTCGTCCTCCGAGGCCGCCCTGCCGAGCCTGCTGCAGAAGATGGAGCGCGCCGGGGCCGCCAAGTCGGTAGTCGGGTTGGTCGTGCCGACGGGCTATTCGTTCAACCTCGACGGCACCAACATCTACATGACCATGGCCGCGCTGTTCATTGCGCAAGCCCTGAACATTCACCTCAGCCTTGAGCAACAGGTGCTGCTGCTGGCGGTGGCCATGCTGTCGTCCAAGGGCGCTGCGGGCATCACGGGCGCGGGCTTCATCACCCTGGCGGCGACGCTGGCGGTGGTGCCGACCGTGCCGATCGCGGGCATGGCGCTGATCCTCGGCGTGGACCGGTTCATGAGCGAGTGCCGGGCCCTGACCAACTTCATCGGCAACGCCGTGGCCACGATCGTCGTGGCTCGATGGGAAAATCAGCTCGACCGCGACGCCTTGAAAGCCGCCCTCGACGGCCATCCCCTGCCGCTCGCCGCCTATCCAGACCCAGCCGCCGGACCCGGTGACAAGGCTGTCCTCGCCGACGACTGAACTCGGCTCGTGGGCGTCGCCAGCTGTTCCAGTTCGCGCTCCAGCCTGTCGAAGGAAGACCGATCAGGGGTGCGGCCGAGCGCGTAGTCGTCGTCGACTGACGCCGCGGCCGCGCTCAGCGTCGGAAAACCGAACGTCCCTGCGGAGCCTGCCAGGCTATGGGCCAGATGGCGCAGTTCCGTCGACGACAAATCGCCCTGAATCAGCATCCTCAGCCGCGTGAGGTCGTCCGCGGACCGGGCGCGAAACTTGTCTCGCAGCGCCGCCAGAGGATCGATCATCTGCGGGGGACCTTCGGCCCGGCTGCCGCCAGGATGTCCCGCACCTGGCCGGCGAGGGTCATAGGGTCGAATGGCTTGATAATTACCCCGATGGCTCCCAGGCCAATAAAGCGGGCCTGTTCCTGGGCCTGGGCGCGGGCGGTCATGAAGATGACCGGCGTCTCAGTCAGCCCCGCGATCGTCCGGACCTGTAACAGCGTGCCTGGGCCGTCGAGGCCAGGCATCATCACGTCCAGCAGGATGGCGTCGGGTCGAAGCCCGCCTTCAAGCGCGTCCAGCGCCGTTCGACCCGACGGACAGGAGGTCAGTTCTATGTCGGGGTCGATGCCGAGGGAGAGAGCAGTAATCTCGCGGATGTCGGGCTCGTCGTCGATATGCAGGATTTTCATGGTTCGATGCTCGGTGCTTCATCGGTCTTTCTGGCGTTGGTCAGACGCCGCACGGTGCGCGCCAGGCCGGCCAGCGACGTGCGGGACTTCGTCAGCACGGCCTCGACCCTTCCGGCGAGGGCCGCGTCCATTTCCTGAGCTGAATAGATTATGACCGGCACCGCTCGACCTGCCTCGTCGTTCAGCTCGCTCAACAATTCCAGACCGGATCCATCAGGCAGGCCGATGTC
>DASVTM010000208.1:0-10980 GCA_036387575.1 Brevundimonas sp. | reverse complement strand
GGTGGTTTTTTCGACGACTTGCATGGTCGGGATCTGACGTTCTGGGGCGCATCGGGCCGAACTGGCGATGCGCGGAATGGATAAAGCAGAAGAGCCGCCCATTTTCAGGGCGGCCTCGAAGCCCGCCCTTATGTCGAGATGGACTTCAAACGTCAACGCGCACGTGGTCGCCGCAGTAGACAGGGAGAAGATACCCAGCCGCTTTCACCCGGGGCGTCTGCCCGCTATCTTTCATGCATGAGCCAGTCGCCCGTCCCTCCCCCACCCATTGGGGTCTTCATAACGGCGGTCACGCCGCTGCAGCAGAACTGCACGACCGTGTGGTGCACCAGAACCATGAAGGCCGCCGTGATCGATCCGGGCGGGTCGGTGGACGCGATCCTCAGCGAGGTGGCGCGGCGCGGCCTGACTCTGGATCAGATATGGATCACCCATGGACATCTGGATCATGCCGGGGGCGCGGCGGAGATGCAGGAGAAGTCCGGCGTGACGATCACGGGTCCGCAGCTCGAGGATCAGTTCTGGATCGACGGCATACCGGCGCAGGGCCAGATGTACGGGATCCCCGATGCGCGGTCGTTCAAGCCAGACCGCTGGCTGGAGGACGGTGATACGGTGACGCTGGGCGAGACCACCTGGGAGGTGCTGCACTGCCCGGGGCATACTCCGGGTCATGTCATATTCTTTAATCGGGAGGCGCGGTTTGCGCAGGTCGGCGACGTGCTGTTCCAAGGGTCCGTTGGGCGGACAGATTTCCCCCGTAGCGATCCCGATGCCCTGATCCGGTCGATCACCGAAAAGCTTTGGCCGCTCGGAGATGGCGTGACTTTCGTGCCCGGGCACGGACCGGTCTCTACATTCGGACAGGAACGGCAGACCAACCCGTTTGTGTCGGATCGGGCGATGAAGGGGCCGCGGCTCGAACGCGAGGCGAGCGGCCCCTCCTGAGCGCTCAGCGCCGCAGAAGCAGGCCGATGAGAACGCCGATACCGACAGCATAGAGAGCGGTCTTCATAGGCTCGTCACGGATAGCGTCGCGGGTCATCTCCGTTCGGTCGGCAGCCCACTGCTTGCCGTGTTCGAGGTCAGAACGGACGGCTTTGCGGATGCCTTCCGAGCGCGCAAAGGCCCGATCGTCGGCGTCGTTGAGAAGGGCGTCGGCCTGACGGTCGAGACGGGCGGACGGGGTTTCGTCCTGCAGGTCTTCAGACAGGACGTCGTCGGGGTTCGTCGAATAGGTGTCGGTCATGGGAATATCCTTTGAGCGGGGCGCGGTTCGAACAACCGCCCGCCCGCTTTCCGGTTCCGGCTCGGTGTCGCCAGTGACGAACTCTTGTCTGAACGGAGCGGCCGCAGAGACGTTGGCTTCCCGAACAGGAGAAGAACATGACCTACATCGATCCCGGCCAGCCCGCTGAATTTCCAGAACCCCAGAACGATCAACCCGACATCGATCCCGCTGGCGTGCCCGACGAGATGCCCCCGGCGCAGCCGGGTGGTGGTGACGAAGGTGATTCGCGAACGTTCGACGCGAAAGCGATCTGAACGTTCTGGTTAACGGACGATCCGCGCACGGAACCTTGGCCGATTGCCGGGGTTGTTCACTGCAATAACCAACACTACTCAGGAAGGAACAGCCGAATGGCAGAAGGTCAGCCCAACCGCCCATCGGGTGTATCCAAAAGAGGCTTTGCCTCCATGGACCCCGAACGGCAGCGCGAAATTGCCCGCAAGGGTGGAGCAAGCGTCCCCAGCGAGAAGCGCAGCTTCTCACAGGATCGCGGATTGGCGGCGCAGGCCGGACGCAAGGGCGGCGAGGCTTCGCACGGCTCGCGGCGTCCTGAAGACGTCGAAGGCCAGGCCGAATAGGCTCCGCTCAAGCGCAGACGAAAAAGCGGCGAGACCAGATCTGGTTTCGCCGCTTTTTCTTTGTCCGTCGCGGCCCGGGCGGGCGCCTCAGGCGCTCAACAGCACCAGTGCGACCGACGGCTCCGCGCTTCTCTCGAACAGCGAGACGGTCCAGCCGGCGGCTTCGGCGAGGGTGATCACCGACGCGCGAGTGTACTTGCGCGAGCTTTCGGTGTGGATGGTCTCACCCTTTACGAACCGGATCACGGTGTCGCCGATGGTCACACGCTGGTCGCGGGCCGACCGAAGGTGCATCTCCATCCGCGATTCCGGCTCATTCCAGAGCGCCAGATGCTCGAAAGCGTCGAGATCGAAATCGGTGCCGAGCTCGGCATTGGCGCGGACCAGCAGGTTCTTGTTGAACGCCGCCGTGACGCCTTGCGCGTCGTCATAGGCGGCGATCAGGAGCTCGGGCGCCTTGACCAGATCGACGCCGAGAATGAACAGCGAGCCGGTGTCGAGGCGAGCGCGTGCGACCTTCAGGAACTCCACCGCAGCGTCACGATCGAGGTTGCCGATGGTGGAGCCGGGGAAGAAGCCGATACGGCGGCCGCGGCCCAGTTCGGGCAGCGACGGCAGGTTCAGAAAATCGCCGACGACGGGCACGACCTCGATGGACGGATAGGCTGCGGTGATCCGCTCCGCCGCCTCGTTCAGCGCATCGGGGCTGATGTCGATGGGAATGTAGGTGGACAGCGTCGGGGCGGCGTCGAGCAGGATGCGGGTCTTCTCGCTGGCGCCTGAGCCGAACTCGACGAGCACGGCGTCGTTGCCGAAATCCTCGGTCAGGCGCGGGGCGAGCGCCTTGAGCAGCGAGGCTTCTTGTCGCGTGGGATAGTATTCCGGCAGACGCGTGATGTCCTCGAACAGGCGGGAGCCTTCGGCGTCGTAGAACCATTTCGGCGAAACAGCCTTCTGCGGCTGCGAGAGGCCGGCGATGAATTCGGCGCGGAAAGCGGCGGTCTCGCCCCCCTTATCGTGACCGGCTTCGTCAACCGTTGATTGGTCGGCGGCGATGTCTTCGGCAAGCCGGAGGCCCATGAACGCCCATCTTTGATGCGGATAAAAGAAATTACGGTAGGTCGCGCGGGTGTGGCCCAGCGGCGTGGCGAAACAGGAGCCGCGCAGGACCATCTGATTGGCCATGAACTTGCCGTTGTACTCGGACGCCGTGCCGTCGGTCGGGCGGAAGCCGGGATAGGCGGTGTAGGCGCTGCCGGTGTGCTGCCAGACTTCGCCGAACAGGTTCGAAAAGGGCGCGGCGTCTGTGACGGCGGCGTATTCCCACTCGGCTTCGGTCGGCAGGCGTTTGCCGGCCCAGCGGGCGTAGGCGTCGGCCTCGTAGAAACTGACGTGGCGGACTGGCGCTGACGGGTCGACGGGAGCCGCGCCAGCGAGGCCGAAGACGGACCAGCCGCCCTCCTCCGCATGCCAGTAGAGGGGCGCAGTCCAGTGCTCGGCCTTGACCGTGGTCCAGCCGTCCGCGAGCCAGAACTCGGGGCGTGAATAGCCGCCGTCGTCGATGAAGCGGATCCAGTCGGCGTTGGTGACGAGGTCGTTGGCGAGAGCGAAGGGGCGCAGGAAAGTCTGGTGCGCCGGGCCCTCGTTATCGAAGGCGAAGCCCTCGCCGTCGTGGCCGAGGGTGATGAGACCACCGTCGAAACGGGTCACGCCGCCGACGGAGGGCTGCACAGGGGCGTCGCGCGGTTCGACATCGTAGGCGGCAGGGTCCAGCGGCGAGCGCGACATCAGATTGAGCAGGTCCATCAGGAAGAGCTCCTGATGCTGCTGGTCGTGATGCAGGCCGAGCACGAACAGATAGCGTTCGGCGCCCGAGGTCAGGCCGCGCGACAGACGGTCGACCATGCGGCGGTCGATCTCGCGACGATAGGCGAGGACGTCGTCCAGTCCGGGGCGGGTCATCAGGCCGCGCTCGTGGCGGTCTACCCGGCGGCCGAGGGCTTCGTAGTAGGAGTTGAAAAGCTGCTGGAAGCGCGGATCGACCGGTTGATAGTTCGGCTCGCTGGCCAGAATCATCGCCTCGAAGAACCAGCTCGTATGGGCCAGATGCCATTTACCGGGACTGGCGTCGGCCATGGGCTGGGCGGCCAGGTCTTCGGCCGAGAGGCCCTTGGCCAGCTCGATCATGCGATCGCGGACGTTACGGTAGAGGGCGACGTCGTCCGATTGGGACGACTGAATCTGTGTGAGATCGTTCATCGCCGTCAGGTCCGCCCCGGTCGCCCACGGCGGTCACCCACCCAGCCTCAGAATGTCACCGGCTAAGTTTGGTTCCTGTACGCGGACCCAGACCTCGCCGATCCCGAACAGATAGGTGACTCAGGCGACTTTGCCACCGGGCAGGACCCGTTCGCCGCCGGAAAGAGCCCAGCGGCGAACGACTGCTGACAAAAACACCTCTATCGAACTGGGCGGCCGCCGTGCTTGGCGTATTCGAGACGGGCGATGGTCCTATTGTGGACCTCGTCCGGGCCGTCGGCGAGCCGCAAGGTGCGGACACCGGCGTAGAGTTCGGCCAGTGGCGTATCGCCGGACACACCCGCGCCGCCGAAGGCCTGAATGGCGTCGTCGATGATCTGCAGGGCCATCTTCGGCGCGGCGACCTTGATCTGGGCGATCTCGGACTTGGCGTTCTTGGCTCCGGCCTGATCGATCATCCAAGCGGCCTTCAGCACCATCAGGCGGCACATCTCGATATTGGTGCGGGCCTCGCCGACGCGCTGTTCCCAGACCGAATGTTCGGCCAGCTGCTTCTTGAACGCCGTGCGGTTGAGCAGGCGTTCGCACATCAGCTCCAGCGCCAACTCCGCTGCGCCGATGGTGCGCATGCAGTGATGGATACGGCCCGGCCCGAGACGTCCTTGCGCGATCTCGAAGCCCCTGCCCTCGCCGGCGATCAGGTTGGTCACCGGGACGCGGACATTATCGAGAACGACCTCGGCATGGCCGATCGGGCGCTCGTCATAGCCGAACACGGTCAGCATCCGCTCGATACGGAAGCCGGGGGTATCGGTGGGCACCAGCACTTGCGACTGCTGCGAGTGGGTGGCGGCGGAGGTGTCCGTCTTGCCCATGACGATGGCGATCTTAACGTTGGGATGGCCCATGTTGGTCGACCACCATTTGCGGCCGTTGATGACGTATTCGTCGCCCTCGCGCACGATCGAGGTCTGGATGTTGGTCGCGTCAGACGAAGCGACGGCGGGCTCGGTCATCAGGAAGGCCGAGCGGATCGTCCCGGCCATCAGCGGCTTCAGCCACTGCGCCTGTTGGGCCTCGTTGCCGTACATATGGAGGACTTCCATATTGCCGGTGTCGGGCGCGTTGCAGTTGAACACCTCGGCCGACCACAGCGCGCGGCCCATGATCTCGGCCAGCGGCGCGTATTCGAGGTTCGTCAGTCCAGCGCCGTGATCGCCCGGCAGGAACATGTTCCACAGACCGGCTTCGCGCGCCTCGGCCTTCATGGTCTCCATGATCGGTGGCTGGACCGTGTGGTCGGCATGGACCTGGGCCCAATATTCGGCGGTGCGCGGATGGACCTTGTCGTCCATGAAGCGCTGCAGCTTTTCCTGCCAGTGCAGGCCGAGCTCGCTGTGTTTGAAGTCCATGTGCGTATCCCCTTTTTATGACCCCGGTCGTTCGCGAAACCGCGCGCCGGAAGCTTGATCGAAGCGAAATTGGCGTCGAAACGAAAACGGCGCGGCCCCGAAGGAGCCGCGCCGTCTGGAACTCTGGTCTATTGGCCGGACATCAGCGCTTCAGCAGCGGAGCCAGCTTCTGGGCGATCATCATGTCGCCGGTGATCTTCAGCTTGCCCTGCATGAAGGCCATCATCGGGTCGAGCTTGCCGTCCGACAGAGACATGAAGTCATCCCAGTTCATCGACACGGTCGCGTCGGCGGGCTTGTCGTCGTTGGAGACGGTGTTCGGGGTCGAAGCGCCGTCGATGTAGATCTTGCCGGCGTCGCCGAGGTCGAGCTTCACGGTCTTGCCGAGGCCCGAGTTGTCGCCGACGGCGGTGCGGATGTGTTCGGTGACTTGAGCCAGATCGGCCATGGGTCGTCTCCCTGAAAGCAATGGTTGAGAGAGCCCTAAACCCCCGCGCGGAGGCTGCCAAGATCACGTCGCGTCAAGTTCTGCCTATCTATCGACAGCGGCCTGTTCATCGAGCATGAGGATCAGGCGTCGGGCTTCCAGCCGCTTGGACGCCAGCCGCTCATGAAGGCCTCGACGGCGACCTGTACCGGGCCGCTGATGTCGCGTTTGCCCGCCTCCATCTCGCGGACACGGGCCATCGCCTTCTCCGGCGTGCCGGCCAGACGAAGCGCGCGGGCCATTTCGCCTTCGCTCCAGCCCAGGACGTGCCGGGCAAGCTTCAACTGGTCGTTCGGGGCGTTCATGACATCCGCTCTAGCATAAAGGGCGCGCCTTTTGGGTCGCGAAGCCGTGAAAGGCAACGCACGAACGGTTTCCGGGCCCCGCCTGCAGCGAGGCGTCGCCCAAAGGACCGTGTCGAACGCGCCCGCGCCACGATGGAGAAAACCGGCTTCAGGAGATGCGGGTCAAATTCCTATACGTGCAGAAATAGCGCTACGATTTCTTCCGATCATCACACCGTGTTTACAACCAGAACGCGCCGAACGATTATCCTGTGGTCGCCAGCCCCTTCGCTGAAGCGCAGTTTGTCAGACCGGCTCCGGAGGACCAAATGCTCAGCATCATGGCTTTGCTCGCTTTTGGCAGTCTTGCCCAAACGGCGGAAACATTGCGGTCAAGCGAGGTGCGTGCTGCGGAGCCGGTATCATTGGCCCGACGGCTGCTGCCGCCGGATACAGCCGACCGGATCATTGGCGGGCGCGTCCAGCGCGCATGGCAGCCCGGTGAAACCTATAGTATCGGACTGTGGGAGCGCCCGGCCGTCCATACATCGGGATTGTGCAAGCGAACCGTCCATTTCGGTCGGGCAATGGCTCCCGGAGTCAGGACTCCTCCACAGCAGGACGCCATCCTACAGGTGCAGGCGTTCACCACCGCCGTCCAGTATGCTCCAACCTATCCTCGGGAAGCTGACGACGAAGTTTGTCAGACGGCAGAGGGGTGGATCGGCTCGGACGAGGCGACTGTCGAACCCACCTTGCTAATGTTGACCCGACTGACCGAGGCGATGACACAGGCAGCGGGCCGAGGTCGGTTGGCGTTTCAAATCAGTTGCATGTCAGAAGTTCTGCGAGCTTGCACAAACGAGCGCAGGGCCCTGGCGGGCCTTCCGTTAGACAAGCTGGTGTTTATCCTGCTTCGAAACACGGAGTACCGGAATGATCCGGTGCAGAACGGGGTTCAGGTCCGATATATGCAGCCCGTCGCGGATAACCGCTGGCCTGAGGCGGAAGTGAACTTCGACTATTCCGAACCGGACGGCCGATCCTGGATCATCGTTTTGAAAGGGATCGACAGGCTGGAAGCCGTCGAGACGCGTCGGACCACGATCATCCGACACTGACCATCTTCACCGACGCGGGGCCCGAACGGGCATTACTCTTGATTCAGGGAAGGGCCTGGCGGAGACGGAGGGATTCGAACCCTCGATACCCCTTACAGGGTATGACGATTTAGCAAACCGTTGCCTTCAGCCACTCGGCCACGTCTCCGGCAGGAGGCGTCGATAGCGAAGGTCGCGACGCGGCGCAATCGGCAAGACGCGGTTGGGGCGAGAAGTTTTCCATAACCCCCATCCAATGGGGAAAGCTGGGGCGTTAACGCGACATCCACGGGGTCTGTGCAGGATGTCGCCGAGTTTCCCAACCCGCGGACCCTGATGCCCAATACCCTGAACGTGACCCGACTGCCGACTGCCTCTCCCCCGGTCGAGGCCGACGATGCGGCGCGGGCCGGGATCATGCCCGTCGAGCCGGACGTCCGCGCAATCCAGGCCCTGGCCGCCAGAGCGATGGTTCCGCCACCCGCGTCTGCGGGCACAGGCTTGGCGAGTATTGGCGATTCGGCCAACGAAGGCGCATCGCGTCGGGGCCCGTTTCGGCCTGAAATCTGGCTGAACGCGCGTCAGAAGAACGCCTCGCGCCTGTCAGTGCACTATTTCCGGACGTTCGATGTGCTGGCCGTCGCGGCGGTAACCGCGGCCTGCGCCTGGATCATGGCTCCGGCCGGATTGATGGCGCTGGAGCTGTCGCGGGCGGTGCCGATGGTTCTGGGCTGTGTCGTCGCGCTCGGTCTGGTGAAGTCGCTGGGCCTCTATGATTTCGCGCGTGACCAGTCTCCGACCCGGCATGTGGTTGCTCTGAACATTATCGTCCTGGTGTCGGGGGTGCTGGCGCTTGGCGCGGGCTGGATCCTGCAGGGTCCGGTGATCGAGATAAGGGCGCTGGCCGTCTGGATGGCTGCGACCCTGGCGACGCTCATCGCCCTGCATCTCGGCTGGAGTCTGTTGGTGTCCGATTGGCGGGCCAAAGGGGCGTTGACGCCGAACATCGTCGTGGTCGGGGCGACTCAACACGCCGAACGGTTGATCCGGGACGCGTTGAAACGACGGGATATCAATGTTCTGGGGGTGTTCGACGACCGGTTGGCGCGCTCGCCCGACAGTATCGAAGGCGTGCCGGTTCTGGGGACGGCCGAGGCGCTGCTGACGCACAAGATCACACCCTATGTCGACCGGATCGTCATCGCCATCGACCCCGAGGCGCGGGAGCGGGTGCGCGAACTGACTGCGAGACTGCAGGCCCTGCCGAACGAAGTGACGCTGCTCGTCGATCCGCAGGGCGAGGAAGAATGCACCGCGGCCCTGACCAAGCTGGCGCGCGCACCACTGGCATCGCTGAACAGCGCCGACGCTGACAGACGCGCCTTTCACAAGCGGCTGCAGGACGTAATCATCGGCGGTCTTGGACTGATCGCGGTTTCGCCGGTGATCGGGCTGTGCGCTCTGGCGGTGAAGCTGGACAGTCCCGGGCCGGTGTTCTTCCGCCAGCGCCGCCACGGCTTCAATCAGGAAGCCATCATAGTGTGGAAATTCCGCTCGATGCGTCAGGAGAGCACCGACGCTACCGCCTCACGTCAGGTCACCGCCGACGATGACCGCATCACCAAGGTCGGCAAATTCCTGCGCAAGACCAGCCTTGATGAACTGCCGCAGCTTCTGAACGTGCTGAAGGGCGAGATGTCGCTGGTGGGACCGCGCCCGCACGCCATCGGCATGAAAACCGGCACGGTCGAGTCCTCGCTGCTGGTGGCCGAATACGCCCATCGCCACCGCATCAAGCCGGGCATGACCGGCTGGGCCGCGATCAAGGGTTCGCGCGGACCGCTGGACGATGCTCAGGCCGTGCGTCGCCGGGTGCAGCTGGATGTCGATTACATTGAGCGTCAGTCGTTCTGGCTGGATCTGTGGATCATCGCCATCACCCTGCCGGTGCTGCTGGGCGACCGGTCGGCGGTGCGGTGAAGCGCTGATGTTCTGGCGCGGTGTCTGGGGCTATCTGCCCGCCAATATCGTGCAGGGGGTGGTCGGATTTCTGGCCATCTTCATCTTCACGCGCCTGCTGACGCCTGAGGATTTCGGTCGGTATGCGCTGGCGTTCTCGATCGTCACGCTTTGCCATGTCGCCGTGTTCAGCTGGCTCGAGGCCGCCATGGCGCGGTTCTGGGCAGCGCAGCAGGCGGGCGCCGACATGGCCGCCCATTTCGCCAGCATCTATCGCACGGCCTTCATCCTGATCGCCCTGTTCGTGCCGGTTGCGGCAGTGGTTCTGTGGTTCGCGCCGATCGAGCCGCTGTTCAAGGCGGCCATCGGCGTCGGCCTGCTGGGCAGCCCGGCGCGTTGTCTGGCCAAGCTGGCGCAGGAGCGGTTCCGGGCGGCGGGCGAGGTCTCTCGCTCAGCCATGCTCGATATGGCGACGACCATCGGCGGGCTGTGCATTGGCATAGCGTTCGCATTTTGCGGCGCGGGCGGCGCGGCGCCGCTGGTCGGGATGGGGTTGGCCCCTCTCGCCGCCCTGCCCTTCATCCTGCCCGGCGAGCTGAGACAGGCGAAGACGGGCGTGGTCGATACCGCACGGCTCAAATCCTATGCGGGTTATGGCTATCCGATCGCGGCGTCGCTGACGCTGGCGCTGGTGCTGGCCTCGACAGACCGGTTCCTGCTGGCCGCCTTCATGGATGAAGCGGCCGTCGGCGCCTATCACGCGGGTTATTCCATCGCCAACCGGACTCTGGACGTGCTGTTCCTGTGGCTGGGTGCTGCGGGTCAGCCGGCGCTGGTGATGGCGCTGGAACGTGGCGGGCTGCAGAAGTTGAAGGAAGCCGCGCGTGAACAGGCCTCGACCTTTTTCCTGATCGGCTTCCCGGCTGCGGCGGGCGTTGCTCTGGTGGCCAGACCGCTCGGCGAGGTGATGATCGGCGAAAGCTTGAGGGTCGCGGCGGCGCAGGTGGCGCCGTGGGTGGCGCTATCAGCGCTGTTGTACGGGCTGACTGCCTACTATTTCGGGCAGGCGTTCACGCTGGGCAGGAAGACGAAGCTGTTGCTGGTGGCGATGACCGTCCCGGCGCTGGCTAATGTGCTGCTGAACCTGTTCCTCATCCCGCGTTTCGGCGTGGTCGGTGCAGCCTGGTCGACTGCGATCAGCTTCGGGCTGGGGATGGTCACGACCATGTTGCTGGGCCGGAAGGTCATCCCACTGCCGGTGCCGTGGGAGCCGCTGGTTCGCTGCGGCGTCGCGACGGGGATCATGGCGCTGGTGGTGTGGTCCTTGCCGCCCGTCGGCGGGCTGGCTGAGCTGGCGATGGACGCCTCGGTTGGCGGGATCGTCTATGCGGCCATGGCCCTGACCATCAACGCGGCGGGCGTGCGGGATATCGCTCAGGGTCTGCTGCAGAAGTTTCGCGCCCGGCGGGTGGCGGCGTGAGCCCTTCGCCCCGGATCAGCGACAATAGGCCGTGGACGGGTGCAGATCCGAAGCTTTCGGTGTTGATGCCGTTCCTGCGGGATGACCCGCGCGACCTGCTGCAGTCGCTGGATCGCGAAGCCGCAGACGT
>DASVTM010000207.1:0-4769 GCA_036387575.1 Brevundimonas sp. | reverse complement strand
CAGACGACCTCTACCCTGCAGTCGTCGAGGCCATCCAGACCGCGGCTCGCACCGGCAAGATCGGCGACGGCAAGATCTTCGTCACCGAGGTGACCGATGTCATCCGTATTCGTACGGGCGAGACCGGGGCCCAGGCCGTCTAGCGTTCAACACCTACCGGTCGTCCCTGTCGGGGGGTGGCCACTCTCTCCCCAGAACAAACAGGACCCATCGAGAATGAGCACGGCCGACAAGATCCTCAAGGAGATCAAGGACAAGGACGTTAAGTACGTCGACGTCCGGTTCACCGACACCAAGGGCAAGCTTCAGCACGTCACCTTCGACATCGACCTCGTCGACGAGGACTTCCTGAACGAAGGCACGATGTTCGACGGCTCGTCGATCGCGGGCTGGAAGGCCATCAACGAGTCGGACATGCTGCTGAAGCCTGACCTGACGACGGCCTACATCGACCCGTTCTATCAGGCGACGACGATGTTCCTGTTCTGCGACGTCATGAACCCGGACACCGGCGAACCCTATAACCGCGACAGCCGCTCCATGGCCAAGAAGGCCTTGCAGTACATTCAGGCTGCCGGTGTAGGCGACGTGGTCTATTTCGGCCCGGAAGCCGAGTTCTTCATTTTCGACGACGTGCGCTGGACGACCCAGCCTGGCCACACCAGCTATTCGTACGACTCGATCGAACTGCCGGCCAACACGGGCTCGGAATACACCGAAGGCAACATGGGTCACCGCCCTGGGCCCAAGGGCGGCTATTTCCCCGTCAACCCGGTCGACTCCGGTCAGGACCTGCGCGCCGAAATGCTGGGCGTGATGCGCGACATGGGCATGCAGCCCGAGAAGCACCACCACGAGGTGGCTCCGGCCCAGCACGAGCTCGGCCTGAAGTTCTCGGACATGCTGACCATGGCCGACCGCCTGCAGCTCTACAAATACATCATCCACAACGTGGCCGCCGCCTACGGCAAGTCGGCGACCTTCATGGCCAAGCCCATGTTCGGCGACAACGGCTCGGGCATGCACGTCCACATGTCGATCTGGAAAGACGGCAAGCCCCAGTTCGCCGGCGACAAATACGCCGGTCTGTCGCAGGAGTGCCTCTGGTACATCGGCGGCATCATCAAGCACGCCAAGGCCATCAACGCCTTCTCGAACTCGACGACCAACTCCTACAAGCGTCTGGTCCCGGGCTACGAAGCCCCGGTCAAGCTGGCCTATTCGGCCCGCAACCGCTCGGCCTCGATCCGTATTCCATGGGTTTCGTCGCCCAAGGGCAAGCGTCTGGAAGCTCGCTTCCCCGATCCGATGGGTAACCCCTATCTGACCTTCACCGCCCTGCTCATGGCCGGTCTGGACGGCATCGAGAACCAGATCGATCCGGGCGCACCCGCCGACAAGAATCTCTACGACCTGCCGCCCGAAGAGCGCGGCTCGATCCCCGAGGTCTGCGGCTCGCTCAAGGAAGCGCTCGAGAACCTCGACAAGGACCGCGCCTTCCTCAAGAAGGGCGGCGTCATGGATGACGACTTCATCGACAGCTACATCGAGCTGAAGATGGAAGAAGTGATGCGTCTGCAACTGCATCCGCACCCGGTCGAATTCGACATGTACTACAGCTGTTGATGGCTTCGACGGCGGGGCGTCAGTCCCGCCTGACATCTTGACGGCATCCGGCCGGGACGACATCCGTCGTTCCGGCCGGTTCGTTTTTGGAGACGCGTGTGAGACTGCTGAACTGGCTGTGGAACGCCCTGCCCGGTCCCCGACCCATCCCGCTCAAGGACCTCCGTCGCATGGACGCCGCTGGCCTTCTGCGACGCAGCCGGGCCATGGCGAGCGCGGTCTATGTGGGTGACCGGACAGTCGTCTGCCGGGTGCTCAGCCGCTATCGGCTCTATGTCGCCTCCGACGACGTCGGCTTCGGTGTCCACGTCATGCTGGACGGTCTGTGGGAGGGCTGGCTGACAGCCTTCATGGCGCGCCGGATCACGCCGGGGATGCGGATCGTCGATGCGGGCGCCAACCACGGCTACTACACCCTGATGTTCGCCCATTTGACCGGATCAGCGGGACACGTGGCGGCGATCGAGCCCAACCCTCGAACAGCGAGCCTGCTGCGCCGATCAATCTACGCCAATGGCTTCGATCCTCGCGTGACCCTGTTCGAACAGGCTGGGGGCGCCAGGGACGACGTCATCCTGCATCTGCAGGTTCCGGATCACGAGCCCAAGAACGCCCATCTCGTCGGCGAAGAGGCTCCCGGGACAGTCGCGGTCAAGGGCGCCCGGCTGGATACCCTGCTGTCCGACTGGCCACGGGTCGATTTCATGAAGATCGATGTGGAAGGGTTCGAGGAGTCCTTCCTCGAGGGGGCGTGGTCGATCGTCCAGCGCGACCTTCCGACTATGGTGCTTGAGTTCAACGCCGTTCGCTGCACGGATCCCGCAGGCCTGCTGGATCGGTTGGAAGCGCTCTATGGCCGCATCCAGGTGATCGGTCGCGACAGCCGCGCGGTCATGGCCGACAGGGCGCGACTGCTCGACCCCAGCCGGGTCGATGACTGGATGCTTTACCTCGAGGCGTGAGCCAATCTTGGCGCCATCCGGGCGCCGTCCCGGGCCAGCATGCGCTCGATCGCGTCGGCTTCGACAGGACGGCTGAAATAGAACCCCTGGATATCTCCACAGCCGGCAATCGCCAGCCTGTCGACCTGGGCTCGGGATTCCACCCCTTCGGCCAGGACCTTCAGGTCGAGCGCGGCGGCCATCTCGACGATGGCGCGAACGATGGCGTCGCTTTCGGGCTGCATCCCCAGATGCATCACGAACGACCGGTCGATCTTGATCTTGTCGATTGGAAACCGCTTCAGATAGCCAAGGCTGGAGTAGCCGGTGCCGAAGTCGTCGATGGCAAGCGTGAAGCCCATTTTGCGCACGGCCTTGAGGATCTCGTACGTCGCTGCGTCATCCGACAGCAGGACGCTTTCCGTGATCTCGATCTCCAGCGACCGGGTGGAGGCGCCGGTTTCGCTCAGCAGTCCCTGCAACATCGCCACCAGGCCGCCGGCCCGCACCTGGGTGGCGGAGATGTTGATGGCAGTGCGGATTGAAGGCCAGCGCTGGCTGTCGATGAAGGCCTGCTTCAATGCAAACCGGTCGACGGCTTCACTCAGGCCGCAGTTTTCAGCCAAGGGAACGAAGAGCGTGGGAGAGACCACGCCACGCTCCGGATGGTTCCAGCGCATCAAGGCCTCGACCCCGGTGATGACGCCCTTGGCGTTGATCTGGGGCTGGTAACAGAGGGCCAGGCCACCATTCGCCAGGGCGGTTCGAAGGTCAGCCTCCAGCGCCTTGCGCTCGCGGAGTTCGTTGTCCATCGCCGGCTCGAATATCCGACAGCCGCCGCCATGCTTGCGAGCGACGGACATGGCCAGCCGGGCCTGCCGCAAACCTTCTTCAGGGCGCCTGTCGCCGATGTCGCCAGGAAACGACACGCCTATGGAAACCGAGACAGCGGCGTCCTTCGATGCAGCTTTTCCGGATGCGGCCATCAGTTGCATAAGTTGGCCGGCGACGCCCTCTGCCTGGGCGGCGGTCAGATCGCGCCAGAACAGGGCAAATACACCATCGGCGATTCTGGCGACCGTTTCGGTTTCCGGACAGGCCGAGGTCAGCCGTTTCGAAAGTTCGGCGACGGTCCTGTCGCCCACCTCGTGACCGAGGAAATCGTAGAGCTCCTCGAACTGATCGACGCCGATACAGAATACTCCGATAGAAACATCGGCCGGAAGACAGGCCATCCGGTCCAGGAACAGGGCCTTGTTCGGCAACTGTGTCAGGGAATCGTGGGTCGCCGCATACAGCGCGCGGGCTTCGCTCATGCGCAGGGCGCGTGCGTTCTTGCGCAACTGCCGAAACAGAATGAGCGCGCCGGCTCCGAGACCCACCGTAACCGGGGCTACAAGCCCACGAGCTTCCGGGTCGTCCAACGCGATCACCCCGATCATGACCAGCAGGGTCACGATCGAGACGGCGGCGACCGCGCTGAGAATATCCAGCGGCTGGCGAGGGGAAACTGCGTTCACGGAGGCTTCCGGACCAAGGAGACCTTTATCCTCCCCCTCAATCCTTCGCATCGTGTAAACACCGGAGGTAGTATTATCGCCGCCCGAATATCCCGGCGCTCAGACGCCTGCCCTCCCGCCCGCTTGTCCAGGGCAGCGGGAGCCCGGCCTGACTGCGGAAGCCGTTCAGCCAGCCAATCCCTCCACCGCATCGTCCTTGCGCTTGCGCAGCTCGATGATGCGGACGCACCAGATCGAGATCTCATAGAGCAGCACCAGCGGCACGGCGAGCATCAGCTGACTGATCGGGTCCGGCGGTGTCACCACGGCCGCGATCACGACCACGCCGACGATGGCGTAGCGGCGGCTGGCGACCATCAGCTTCGAGGTGAGGATTCCGGCCAATCCGAGCAAGGTGGTCACGACGGGCAACTGGAAGCACAGCCCGAACGCCAGCAGCAGTGAGGTCACCAGGCTTAGGTATTCCGAGATCTTGGTCGTCTGAACGACTGCGATGCCGTCGCCGACGACCTGCTGACTCAGGGTGAACAGCATCACGAACGGCAGCATGACGAAATAGACCAGCGCGCCCCCCATCACGAACAGCACCGGCGCAGCGATCAGAAACGGCAGGAAGGCCCCGCGCTCGTTGCGATACAGCCCCGGGGCTACGAACCGGTACAGCTGCCAGGCGATGATCGGG
>DASVTM010000206.1:0-2264 GCA_036387575.1 Brevundimonas sp. | reverse complement strand
CTGGGCGCGCACGAAGATGAGGAAGACACGCCCGGAAACGAAGAAGAGACCTCCGCGAGCTAAGACCGAGGTTGCAGCCGTCACGATCGCGCTCCACAACCATTTCATGTCCGACGCCGTGATTGCCGACCCCACCACCGGAGAAGAGGTCCCCTCTTCCCGCGCGCCGCAGCTTGCCCTGTCCGAAGAGCTGCTGGCGTCGCCCACGCGCTTCTTCAACCGCGAAATCAGCTGGCTGAAGTTCAACGCCCGGGTGCTGGAAGAAGCCGCCAATCCGATCCATCCCTTGCTGGAACGCCTGCGCTTCCTGTCGATCTCGGCCAACAATCTAGATGAGTTCTTCATGACCCGGGTGGCGGGCCTGAAAGGTCAGGTCCGCGAACGCGTCCGCGTACGGTCCTCGGATGGCCTGACCCCCGCCGAACAGCTGGAAAAGGTCAACGTCGGCGCTGGCGAGCTGATGGCCGAACAGCAGTCCCGCTGGGGCCAGCTCCGCAAGGAACTGACCGAGGCCGGCATCGAGGTTATTCATTCCGCCAAGATCACCAAGACCGAGAAAGACCGGCTCGAGCCCGAGTTCCTAAACCAGTTGTTCGCGGTGTTGACGCCCCTGGCCATCGATCCGGCTCACCCCTTCCCGTTCCTGCCAAACCTCGGCTTCTCGCTGGTGCTGAAGCTACGTCGCCGGGCCGACAACCGGGTGCTCTACGCTTTGGTGCCGGTGCCGACGCAGGTGCGGCGCTTCTGGGAGCTGCCGGTCGATGGCCGCTCCAAGCCGGGTCGACGCCGGTTCGTGACGCTGGAAAGCCTGCTGCTGCTGTTCATCGACCACCTGTTCCCGGGCTGCGAAGTCCTTGAAAAGGGTTTGATCCGTCTGATCCGCGACTCGGACATCGAGATCGAGGAAGAGGCCGAGGATCTGGTCCTCGAGTTCGAGGAGGCTCTGAAGCAGCGCCGTCTCGGCGAGGTCGTGCGCATCAAGATCGAGTCCTCGACGCCTGACGACCTGCGCGAATTCATCGTCAGCGAACTCAAGGCCGCGCCGCAGGATGTCGTGCTGGTGCACGGCATGCTGGGTCTGGCCCAACTGTCGGAACTGATCCCTAACGGCCACCCCGAGCTGAAATTCCCCGGCTATGAGCCGCGCTATCCCGAACGCGTCCGCGATCAGGGCGGCGACGTCTTCGCCGCCGTGCGCGAGAAGGACATCCTGATCCACCACCCGTTCGAGAGCTTCGACGTGGTGGTGCAGTTCCTGCGTCAGGCGGCTCGCGATCCCAACGTCATCGCCATCAAGCAGACGCTCTACCGGACCTCCAAGGACAGCCCGATCGTCGCGGCCCTGATCGAGGCGGCCGAGAACGGCAAGAACGTCGTCGCCTTGGTCGAGATCAAGGCCCGGTTCGACGAAGAGGCCAACTTGCGTTGGGCCCGGGCCATGGAGCGAGCGGGCGTCCACGTCGTCTTCGGCTTCGTCGAGTACAAGACCCACGCCAAGCTCAGCATCGTCGTGCGGCGCGAGGGCGAGGTCCTGAAGACCTACTGCCACTTTGGCACCGGCAACTATCACCCGGTCACGGCCAAGGTTTACACCGACCTCAGCCTGTTCAGCTCCGACCCCGTGCTCGCTCGCGATGCCGGTCGGGTGTTCAACTACATCACCGGATACGCCGAGCCCGATGAGCTGGAGGCTCTCGTGGTCTCGCCGCTCAACATGAAGGCGACCCTGATCGAGCTGATTGGCAAGGAGATGTCGGCGGCGGCGATGGGCAAGCCTGCGGCCATATGGGTCAAGCTCAACGCCCTCGTCGATCCCGAGATCATCGACGCCCTGTATCGCGCCAGCCAGTGGGGCGTGCGCATCGAACTGGTCGTGCGCGGCATCTGCTGCCTGCGCCCGGGCGTGCCGGGTCTGTCGGAGAACATCCGGGTCAAGTCGATCGTCGGCCGCTTCCTCGAGCACAGCCGCATCATCTGTTTCGCCAACGGCAAGGACCTGCCGCACGACAAGGCCAAGCTCTACATCTCGTCGGCCGACTGGATGGAGCGCAACCTCAATCGCCGCGTCGAACTGATGACGCCGATCCGGAACGCGACCGTCCACGATCAGGTGCTGGACCAGATCATGGTCGCCAACCTGAAGGACGACGCCCAGAGCTGGGTGCTGGACGCCGCCGGCGACTATCACCGCGTCGCGCCGCTCGATCCCGAACGGCCGTTCTCCGCGCACCAGTATTTCATGACCAACCCCAGCCTGTCGGGTC
>DASVTM010000205.1:0-2064 GCA_036387575.1 Brevundimonas sp. | reverse complement strand
AGACGCACGTCAGCCTTGCGGACCACCGTCCGTCCGAAAATGGGTGATCTGCACCACCGGGTCCTGCAACGTCCCATAGGAGGACAGAATCCCGGCCATGCGTGGTGGATCAGGCCGCCGTCTTCTTGCGATCGGGCGCGATCATCAGCTTCTTCGTCTCGGCGATGGCCTTGGCGGGGTTCAGGCCCTTGGGGCAGACCTGGGCGCAGTTCATGATCGTGTGGCAGCGATAGAGCTTGAACGGATCCTCGAGGTCGTCGAGGCGGCTCTGGGTCGCGTCGTCACGGCTGTCGGCGATCCAGCGATAGGACTGCAGCAGGGCCGCCGGGCCGAGGTATTCGCCGGCGTTCCACCAGTAGCTCGGGCAGGACGTCGAGCAGCAGGCGCACAGGATGCATTCGTACAGGCCGTCAAGCTTGGCCCGGTCCTCAGGGCTTTGCAGCCGTTCGGTGGTCGGATCCGGATCGTCGGACTGGAGGTAGGGCTTGATCGAGTCGTACTGGGCGTAGAACAGCGTCAGGTCCGTCACCAGATCCTTGACCACCGGCTGGTGCGGCAAGGGCGAGATGGCGATGGTCGACGACGAGCACTCGCTCCAACCCTTGGTGCAGGCCAGACCGTTGCGGCCGTCGATGTTCATCGAGCAGGAACCGCAGATGCCCTCGCGGCAAGACCGGCGGAACGACAGGGTCGGGTCGATCTCGTTCTTGATGTGGATCAGGGCATCCAGCAGCATCGGGCCGTGGTCGTCGGCCGAGACCTGATATTCGTCCCAGCTTGGGTTCTCGTCGATGTTCGGGTCGTAACGATAGACCTTGTACGTCTTGACGTTCTGGGCGCCTGCGGGAGCCTTGTAGACCTTCCCCTTCTTGGGGCGCGATCCGATTGGGAGGGTGAAAGCAGCCATCTCAGTAAACCCTCGCCTTGGGCTTGATGTACTCGATGTCGCTGGACATCGTGTAGGTGTGGACGGGACGGTAATCGATCGCGACCGGCTCGCCGGGCTTCTTCCAGGTCAGGGTGTGCTTCATCCATTCGTCGTCGTGACGGTCGGGGAAGTCCTCGCGGGCGTGGGCCCCACGGCTTTCCAGACGGTTGGCCGCAGCTTCGATAGTGACCAGCGCCTGATCGATCAGGTTGTCGTATTCCAGAGTCTCGACCAGATCCGTATTCCAGATCAGGCCGCGATCGGTGGTCTTGATATCGGCGCCGCGGGCGTGAATGGCGCGGAGCTTGGAGACACCCTCGTCCAGCGTCTTGCCGGTGCGGAACACGGCGGCGTCCGACTGCATGGCGGCCTGCATCTCGCCACGCAGATGCGCGGTCGAGGACGTGCCGTTGGCGTTGCGCAGGCGCTCGAGGCGGGCAAGGTGCGGGGCCGTAGCCGATTCCGGGGCGAGTGGCACCGGGGCGGCCTTGTTGACCACTTCACCGGCCCGCAGACCAGCGGCGCGACCGAACACGACCAGATCGGTGAGGCTATTCGAACCCAGACGGTTGGCGCCGTGGACCGAGACGCAGGCGGCCTCACCGACGGCCATCAGCCCGGGCACCACGGTGTCGGCGTTGTCGCCGACCTTGGTCAGGACCTCGCCGTGATAGTTCGTGGGGATGCCGCCCATATTGTAGTGGACGGTCGGAATGACCGGGATGGGCTCCTTGGTCACGTCGACGCCGGCGAAGATCATGGCGCTCTCGGAGATGCCCGGCAGGCGCTGGTGCAGGATCTTCGGATCGAGGTGGTCGAGGTGCAGGAAGATGTGATCCTTCTTCGGACCCACGCCGCGGCCTTCGCGGATTTCCATGGTCATGGAGCGCGAGACCACGTCGCGCGAGGCAAGGTCCTTGGCCGACGGGGCATAGCGTTCCATGAACCGCTCGCCTTCGGAGTTGGTCAGGTAACCGCCTTCGCCGCGCGCGCCTTCGGTGATCAAACAGCCCGAGCCGTAGATGCCGGTCGGGTGGAACTGGACGAACTCCATGTCCTGCAGCGGCAAGCCGGCGCGCAACACCATGGCGTTGCCGTCACCGGTGCAGGTGTGGGCCGAGGTGGCGCTGAAGTAG
>DASVTM010000204.1:0-6496 GCA_036387575.1 Brevundimonas sp. | reverse complement strand
CGGCCCCGATCACGACCGGCCTCAGGCGCTGGGTCTTGGGCGCGACCGCGACGGGGCGATAGGCGACGTCCGGCGTGGGCTGAACGTGCACATCGTCCTTGAAGCGGGCCAGCACCGCCGCCTCATCCCTGACCTCGACGTCGACGATGTAGACTTTCAGGATCGCCGATTTCCTGCGCGCGTCGTGCGCCCGCTTCCAGATCGACCACGATACAAGGTCCTGCGGCGGCACGCCCAGACGGGCGGCGATCGCGGCGGGCAAGGCCTCCGGCACGTGGTCGAGGGGCAGCTTGAGTTCTGAGAGACGCAACATCGGCGGGGTTGTAGCCGCTCGCGACGTCAAACGCATGAGGCAAGATAAGGGCGGCCGAAGTCGTCTTCCCGCCCATACCGCACATCGGTCTGGTCAGCCTGGCTCCTGAGCTACCTCAGCGACTTGCGCGCCAGCTTGTCCACGGCGGTCATGGTAGGCTCCTCGCCAGGCGATCAGCCTCACCGTTTCCTACCAGGCGCCCATCTCACGCAGTTGCTGCGCCAGATCGTCGGGCAGATCCCCCGCCTCCATCACTGTCAGATCCGGCGGCGCATCCTTGGCTTCCAGATAGCGCCAGCCCTGAAAAGGGCGCCGCGCCTGCGGTGCCGTGCGGATGACCTCGGGGGCCAGTTGGATCAGGCAATGCTTCGCTGGACCCTCGCCGAGGGTCTTGATGTCGAGGATCGTTTGACGACCGACCACAGACCCTTTCATCACCCAGTAAAGCGATCCGCCGTCTTCCATTTCGTCAGCGCGCTTCGGCGTCATCTTGGTCTGGACGACGACGCCGCCATTCTTCAGCGAGCGCTGCTCGAGCGTCTCCACCTCGGCGACGCCGACGCACAGTTTGATCATATGAAGAGGCATGACGCGCCTCTAGCATCTCCTGCCCCCTCGGAGGCAAGCGTCACTGCATTCAGGGCTGTGGCGAGGTCGGCGTGATGACCGCAACGCCGCCGGACGGCGGGGGCGATGAAGGCGTGGCCGGCGCCGTGATGATTGCAGGGCCGACAGCGCGCGCCTCGGCTGCACGGGCCTCACTACTGGCGCGCTGAGCCTCGGCCTGGGCCCGGGCGGCGTCGACCCGCGCGAGCTCGATGCTCTGCTGGCCACCGGCGATCTGACCCTGAACGGCAGCCGCATTGGACGAAGCCTGAGCCTCGGCGACGGCCTGAGCCGCCTGCGCCTCCGCCAACCGCGCCTCGGTATCGTCGGCCGTCGGCGTGGACCGCGCGAACAGAATCCACAACACGGCGATCAGGATCAGAGCCGCCAGCCCGCCGGCGATCCACCAGCCGGTGTTGGACTCGCGGCGGACGATTACGGTCTCAGTGTAGACGGATTCGCCCTGGAGCGGACGTTGGCGGTCGAGATCGGGGTCGTACTGGCTCATGGGTTCCTCCACCATCGATCCGCTGCAACGGTCGCTAACGGCACAGGTTCCCCTCACACCTTCGGTCAGGCCATCCGGCGCAGCACCAGGGCGCTCCATGCGTCACGGTGAATGCGGCGTTCCAGCCGGAAACCCCTGGACAAATAGGCCGCGGTCACCCGGCGTTCCTGCGTCCGCAGCAGGCCTGACAGGATAGCCACCCCGCCGATACGCAGCGCCATCTTGATGTCCTGCGACAGCATCACCAGCGGCGGGGCGAGGATGTTGGCGAACACCAGATCATAGGGTCCGTGCTTGCGCACCCGCTGATCGTTCAGGCCGGAAGCGTGGACGAAGCTCGCCTTGGCCTGGTTGAGCTTGGCGTTCTCGTTCGCGATCCGCACCGAAGGCGCGTCGATGTCGGTGCCGACCGCAACCTTGGAGCCGGTCCTTGCCGCCGCAATGGCCAGCACACCCGTGCCGCAACCGACGTCCAGAACCCTGTCGAACGTCTCGCGCTTCAGCAGTTCGTCATAGGCCAGCAGGCAGCCGACGGTCGTACCGTGGTGGCCGGTACCGAAGGCCGCTCCCGCATCGATCTTCAGGGCCACGGCGCTTAAGGGAACCTGCCCCTGATCATGCGCGCCATAGACGAAGAAACGCCCGGCCTTTACCGGAGGCAGGCCTGACAGTGACATGGCCAGCCAGTCGGCGTCCGCGAGCACCTCGACCTTGACGGTCACGCCTGGATGTTCGGCGAGGCGGGCCTGGATACCTTCGGACTCCTCGTCTGTCGTCGGGAAGGCGTCGATGCGCCAGATGCCCTTGTCCTCGTCTTCCTCGAGAATGGAGTAGGTCGCACCCTCCAGCATGACGTCGGCGTCGAGCGCCTCGGCGGCGGCTTCGGCGTCCGCGCGCGCGCCGTGTGCGATTATCTGGACTGCAGTTTGGGACATTCGCTCAAACGCCGGTATCATAACGAATCGAAACAGTCGCGAACCCACATCCGTGTGTTCCAACCAACCGAGGGGTCGGGGATATCATGGCTAAAGCACCGTCTAAATCTGCGCCGGCGAAACCGGCAGCCGCTTCCAAGCCGAAACCGGCGGCAAAGTCGAGCGCTGCGACGACTTCGACCGCGAAAGCTGCTGACGTAACGGCCGCTCCGAAGCCTGCCAAGGCTCCCGCTGCGAAGGTTGCGCCTAAGACCGCTACCGCGAAAACCGCCGCTCCGAAAGCCGCGGCCGCTCCCAAGCCGGCGGCGACCAAGTCTGCAGCCAAGCCAGCCGTAAAGACGGTAACTGCTCCCAAGGCCGCTGTTCCCAAGGCTACGACCAAGGTCGCCACACCGGTGAAGACCACGCCTGCCCCGGCGGCTAAGACGGCTCGCACCGTGAAGCCTGCGGCGGCTCCCACCGCGAAGGCCGCTGCGCCGAAGGCTGAAGTTCCCAAGGCTGAAGCGCCTGCTCCTAAGCCCGCCCAGGCGCCAAAGCCGGCTGAGGCTCCCAAGCCCGTGCCTGCCACCGCTGCTCCGAAGGCTGAAGCCGCTCCGGCTCCGAAGCCGACAGCAAAGCCTGCTGAGCCGTCCAAGCCCAAGAGCTTCCTCGACAAGATCGCCGACGCCATCTTCGGCAAGCGCTGAGGTCACGGGCCTCAAGTAGCGCTAAGGGCGATGGGCCAAAATAAAAAACCCCCGGGTGGTGCGAACCGCCCGGGGGTTTTCCTTGTCTGGAATGTCCGTCCGCTCAGTCGGCGGCGAGGTCTTCGGCCAGGATCGCCATTTCGAACATGAAGCTGCCGTCCTCATCCTCGTCGTCGAACACCACGCCGATGAACTCATCGCCGACATAGACCTCAGCCGAGTCCGTGACCTTGGGACGAGGCTTCACGATGATGCCTGCGGAGTTGAAGGTCTTCTTCAGGTGCGCCTCGATGCGCTTCATGTCGTTCGTGTTCATCGCGGGCCTCGGAAGTTTAGATCAGTGTGATTTGGTGGCGGACAGTAGTCGCTGGCGCCTGCCGGGGAAACCCTCAGATCGAGAAGTCGTAGACCACGTCGGCCAGCGTATGGTCCATCGTCCGCGCAGGTTCGGCGCCCGTGGGACAGTTGACCAGCCGCGCCGGCACGCCCGCGACCGTGCAACCCGTAGGCACCGGCTTCAGCACCACCGAGCCTGAGGCGACCTTGGCGTAATCGCCAATCTCGATATTACCCAAGACCTTGGCGCCCGCACCCAGCAGCACGCCCTTGCCGATCTTGGGGTGACGATCGCCGCGCTCGGCCCCTGTCCCGCCCAGCGTCACGCCGTGCAGCATAGACACGTCGTCGCCGACCACCGCCGTCTCGCCGATGACGATGCCCGTGCCGTGGTCGAGGAACAGGCCCTTGCCCAGCTTGGCGCCCGGATGAATGTCGATCTGGAACAGTTCGGAAATGCGGCTCTGAAAATGGAACGCCAGCGTATCGCGCCCCTGCGTCCACAGCCAGTGCGCCACCCGCGACGCCTGCAGCGCCTGGAACCCCTTGAAATAGAGGAACGGCTGCAACAGCGACCGTATCGCCGGATCGCGCTCGGCGACCGCCTTAAGGTCGGCCTCGGCCGCCGCGACGATGGACGGCTCGGACCAGAAGGCGAAGGCGCACACTTCACGCACGCTCATCTGGGCCAGTTCCGCATCGCCGAGCTTGCGCGCGATCTGGAAGCTGAGAGCGTTGGCGAGGTCGAGGTGCGACAGGATCGTCGCGTTCATCAGCGACCCGAGATGCGGCTCGCTGCGTGCAGCTTCCTCAGCCGAGGCGCGAAGCTGCGTCCAGACGCTATCCGGCGCAGGCATCTGGCCTTCGATCACCTCAAGTCGGGGTTGCGTGGACATGGCGGCGTAGCTCCGGACGTCTGGTCTTATACCCGCGTCAGCATGGCGTGCGCCAGCCAGCCGGGCAGCAGACCCTCACGCGCCATATGGTAGGCCCGATACGCTGTCGCTACCGTAAACGCATCCAGGATCGAACCGCGCTCGATCTCCGCCAGCAAAGACAGGAACGGCACCCGCACCACGGTCATGACCTCCGTCGGATCGGGGGCGACCGGCACGGGCTTCAGGTCCCACGCCAGCCACGTGTAGCCGATCTCGTCGGTGATGGAGTTCGACACCTCGACCTTGAGCGCCAGCTGCCAGTTCGCAGCCTCCAGCCCCGCCTCCTCGGCCAGCTCACGCTTGACCGCGTCCAGCGGATCCTCACCGAACGGCGCGCCGCCTTCGGGCATCTCCCACGAATAGTTGGCCCGCGCGAACCGGGCCTGACCGACCAGCGTCACCGTCCCGTCGGGATGGATCGGCAGCACGCCGGTAGCGATGTTCTTGAACCGCAGCACGCCATAGGTCGCGTCCTGCCCGGTCGGAGCGATCGCCTGATGCTCGGTGACCTTCATCCACGGCGTCTCGTGCACCACGACATGCCCCAGATCCTTCCAGGGCGGCGTCTTCTCAAGCCCTTCGGCCCACGCAGGCACAAGCGGAGTATTCGGTTCGGTCTTTTCGGGGGAATCGGTCACGCCCGTCCTATGGCGCAAGCCGATGCCGACGCCTAGCTAGACGGCATGACCCAGTTCGCAGTCCCAGCCTTCGCTCCGGTCGCCGACCTCGGCGATCTCCTGCCCCAGCCGGTCCGGTCAGACGAACTGCTGAACCGGCTGGCCACTCGCCGTTCCGCCCCGGCCCAGACCCTCACCGCCCCCGGTCCGGACGCAGCCGAGGTCGCCGAGATCATCCGCCTCGGCGCCCGCACTCCCGATCACGGCAAGCTCTTCCCTTGGCGCTTCGTGGTCATGGGCCCTCAAACCCGAGCGACGCTCGGCGAAAGCCTGTCGGTCCTCGCCGTCCGCAAGGAACTCGGCGTCAAGGCTCAGGCGGTGCTAGCCAAGCTGACCGCCGCCCCCGTCTCGATCCTCGTCATCTCGACGGCCCGCCCGGGGCCCAAACCAGTCTGGGAGCAGGAGCTGTCTTCCGGCGCCGTCTGCATGAACATCGAGCACGCCGCCAACGCTCTCGGCTATGCCTCCTGCTGGATCACCGACTGGTACAGCTACGACCCGGACGCCCTCACGCTGCTGGGCGTGAAGGCCGGTGAAAAGGTCGCCGGCTTTATCCACATCGGCGCCACCGTCGAGCCCCCGCTCGAACGCGTTCGCCCCGACCTGTCGACCCTGACGACTACCCTGCCCTGATTGGAGATGGAGCGGTGCAACCCGGCGAAGCGTAGCGGGTTGAAGGCTACTCCATCACCCAACCGCAGGAGCGCGCCGTGGCCGTATTCAACAAAGACATCATCAAGCTGACCGAGACCAACAAGAACTGGCAAAAGGAAGCTTACTACGACGAGCTGGTGCAGATCGTGATGATGAGCATCCCGGCCGGCGAAGACATCGGTGAAGAGACACACGACGCCGACCAGACGACTTTCGTCGTATCGGGCGAAGGCCAGGTCGTGGTTGATGGATCGCGCACCAAGGTCACCGCCAACCACCTCGTGGTCATCCCAAGGGGCGCCAAGCACAACATCATCAACAAGGGCGAAGACGACCTGAAGATCTTCACCGTCTACGCCCCGCCGGCCGAGGACGAGGGCGTCAGCTTCAAGACCAAGGAAGAGGCTGAAGCGGCCGAGGAAGACGAAGACTAAGCCGGCCGCTCAAAGACAGTCGACCCTCCCCGCGCGAGCCGGCATCCCGCCGCGCGGGGAGACTTCGCCATTTCAGCGGCTTGCATGATATCGGCGGAACCCACGCCGTTCGCGAGCGCTGACGGGGATGTCCAGCCCCCTGCACCGCGCCATGACCGCCACCGTCGGCGCCCTCGGCCATCCTGCCAGCCTCGTGGTTTTGTTGATCTGCGCCGTCGTCTGGCAAAGGGTCGAACCCCACAGCTTCGATCTTCATGCCGTCGCGACCCTAGTCGCGGTCGCTATGACCCTGATCATCCAGCGAGGCCAAAACCGTGACACGGCGGCCCTTCAAGCCAAGCTCGACGAGTTGATCCTGGCCACCGAGGGCGCTCGCAACGAGCTCGCAGGGCTTGATCAGGAAAGCGTG
>DASVTM010000203.1:0-2485 GCA_036387575.1 Brevundimonas sp. | reverse complement strand
ACGGTCTCCACGCCCAAGGGGCCTCTCCTGCCCTCGCCGACTGGCTCGAAAGCCACGCGGAAACGGGCACGGTCCAGCTTGAGCGGACCCAACTCACCCATGACGGCGGCGGTCAGCCGATCGCCCGCAGCTTCTCGGGCGGAAGTCAGGAAGGTCGCGGCGATGTCGTAGTTCTCACGCGCCACGGTCGTCTCGCGCTGGGCGGCGGTCAGGGCTTCGGCCCCGTCCTCGATCAAGCGCAACTGCTCACGGAGTGAGACACGCAGTTTCGGCAGGGCCGACACGGTGGTGTTCAGCTTGCGGGCAGCGGCGCGCAGGGCGAACAGCCGCTCCTCGGTCTTGTCCAGTCGACCGGGTTCGAAGTCGAACGCTGCGGCGGCGGCGTCGACTTCGGCAATGGCTTCGACAGCCTCGACGATCGTCCGATCGATGGCCTCGGCGGCGGCGGCGAGCCTGGCGATGACCGGATGATCGGCCTCGGCGCCGGCCTGCGTCGCGCGCTGGCGTGCATGTTCGACGGCGCGCAGTGCTGCTGACAGTTTCTGGCTCAGCTTGTCGCCACCGAGCTGGGTGCGGGCGTCAGCCAGATCACCCATCGCCTTTTCGGCGGCGCCCAGAATGGCCCGCTCTCCGGCCAGTTCTGTCTCCTCGTCGTCGCCGGGATCGAGCGCATCGAGGTCGGCAAGGTTGAGTGCTATCTCTTCCGCCCGGGATGCCGCGTCGGCGGCGGCCGCCCGCAATTCGGCCAGTCGCGCCTCGGCGGCCTTGAGAGTCTCTGCGGCGGCGCTCACGGCGGACAGTTGGGGCGATAGGCCACCATAGGCGTCGAGCAGCGAACGATGGGTGCGCCAGTCCAGCAGACCGACGGTTTCATGCTGACCATGGACCTCGACCAGCCGCGAGCCGATCTCGCGCAACGCGGCGACCCCGGCGGGCTGGTCGTTGATATAAGCCCGACTGCGGCCGTCCGCCGACAGAACCCGACGCAGGATCAGGTCCTCGCCCACCACGACGTCGAATCCGCGCTCGGCGATCAACGCAATCAGATCGGCATCGTCAGGAACGGTGAAGACGGCGGTGGCGCTGGCCTGTTTGGCGCCCGCGCGGACCAGACCGGCATCCCCTCGCCCGCCGAGCGCAAGTCCCAGCGCGTCGAGAATGATCGACTTGCCCGCTCCAGTTTCGCCGGTCAGCACCGTCAGGCCGGTATCGACGTCGAGGTCGAGCACATCGACCAGCACGACGTCGCGGATCGCCAGAGACGTCAGCATGGGGCAATCAGCATGGCAGGACGTGATTCGACATCGATTTCACTCTATGCCGTCAGGAACCAACCCAGAACAGACCCTATCGCGAATGACCTCGCGGTCAGCCCGGAATGATCCGGCGCAACCAGCCTTCGCGCTGACCGGTCGGGGCAGTTCCTGGTGTCTCACCTTGCTCGTTCAACAGGGCGTAAGCCTCGGCGTACCAAGGGCTGCCCGGATAGTTGAAGCCCAGCACGGCGCCGTTGCGGGTCGCTTCGTCCTTCAGGCCCAGCGAAAGATAGACTTCCACCAGCCGATAGAGCGCTTCCGGCGTGTGCGAGGTGCGCTGAAAGGCTTCGCTGTCGATCACGGCCTTATAGCGTCCGATCGCAGCCAGTGGCTGGTTGGCCCGCTGATAATAGCGACCGATATTCATTTCCTTGCCGGCCAGCTGATCGTTGACCATGTCGATCTTGACCGTGGCGTCGGTGGCGTACGCTGAGCGCGGATAGCGACGCACCACATCCTTCAGCCCGTCCAGCGCGTTCTGGGCATACCCCTGGTCGCGGCCCACATCGACGATCTGTTCAAAGTTGCAGGTCGCCTTCATGTAGAAGGCGTAGGCGGCCGAGGGGCTACCCGGAAACAGCTGGATGAAGCGATCCGACGCAGCGATCGAGTCGGCATAGCTGCCGTTCTGATAAAAGGCGTAGATCTGCATCAGGATCGCGCGACGCGACCATTCCGAATACGGATGCTGGCGCTCGACTTCCTGGAAGTAGTCGACCGCGTCCGACCAGCGGTGGCTCTGCAGCCGCTCATAGCCGGTGTTGTAGAGCAGCTCCACCGGGCGCTCTTCATAGGCCAGCTTCGGCCGGTTCTTGCCGCCATTGCAGGCGGAAATGGTCAGGGTCGCGGCGACGATGGCCAGAAGGCTCAGGCCGGTACGGATCTTCGAAGCAGGCAACGGTAACCTCATGACACGCCGCAAGGGACGGCGCGTCCGCGCGTCGCCCCGATGATGACCGCGAACCTCTACACCAGCCACCGGTCCCAAGCCAATGCGTGCCAAATCTACCGTTAAGGCTGAAATCGACCGCTCATCGCTTGCTCCCGTCCGGCGCGCTGGTAAAGGAGCGCGGGAAATGAACACGCGTCATTGGCGGTCCGATGACGGCGAAAGGATGACCGGCGATGAAGCTGCTTGCAGGCAACTCGAACCGGCAACTCGCCCAGGC
>DASVTM010000202.1:0-4710 GCA_036387575.1 Brevundimonas sp. | reverse complement strand
CGACTGCGGCCTTACGTGGAGCGCAGCTGGCGCCGCCGGGCGCCCAAGCGCCTGCTCAAGGGTGACACTCCGGCGGGCGCGCCCTAAGCCTGCGGCCGATGGCCTATCGTTCCCTTCGCGAATTCATGGCGCGGCTCGAAGCCGCCGGCGAACTCGTGCGCGTGAAGGAGCCCGTCTCCACCGTGCTGGAGATGACCGAGATCCAGACCCGGCTGCTGCGGAACGGCGGCCCCGCTGTCCTGTTCGAAAAGCCGGTGATGCCCGACGGTTCGATCAGCCCGATCCCGGCGCTGGCCAACCTGTTCGGCACCGTCAAACGCGTGGCCATGGGCGTGACCATGGACAAGAAAACCCGCACCACCGCCGCCGAACTGCGCGAGGTCGGCGAACTGCTGGCGTTCCTGCGCAATCCCACGCCGCCGCGCGGTCTGGGCGACGCGATGGAGATGCTGCCGCTGATGCAGACCGTCATGTCGATGCGGCCCAAGGTGGTGAAAACCGCGCCGGTGCAGTCGGTGGTGCTCAAGGGCGACCAGATCGACCTGACCTCCCTGCCGGTGCAAGGCTGCTGGCCCGGCGAGCCGGCCCCGCTGATCACCTGGGGGCTGGTGGTCACCAAGGGGCCGTCCGACGACCGCGAGGACGACTTCAATCTCGGCATCTACCGTATGCAGGTGCTGGGCAAGGACAAGGCGATCATGCGCTGGCTGGCCCATCGTGGTGGCGCCCAGCACTATGCGCGGCACAAGAAGGCCGGGAAACGCGAGCCCCTGCCCTGCGCCGTGGTGCTGGGCGCCGATCCGGGCACCATCTTGGCGGCGGTGACGCCGGTGCCGGACACCCTGTCGGAATACCAGTTCGCCGGCCTGCTGCGTGGCGCCAAGGCCGAGCTGGTCGCCTGCAAGACGGTGCCGCTGATGGTGCCCGCCAACGCCGAGATCGTTCTGGAAGGCCATGTCCTGCTCGACGAGCATGAGGACGAAGGCCCCTATGGCGACCACACCGGCTACTACAACTCGGTCGAAAAGTTCCCGGTGTTCAAGGTCAGCGCCATCACCATGCGCAAGGACCCGATCTATCTGACCACCTTTACCGGTCGCCCGCCGGACGAGCCCTCGGTGCTGGGCGAGGCCTTGAACGAGGTGTTCATTCCGCTGCTGCGAGCGCAGTTTCCGGAGATCACCGACTTCTGGCTGCCGCCCGAAGGCTGTTCCTACCGGATCGCCGTGGTGTCGATGAAGAAGGCCTATCCGGGCCACGCCAAGCGGGTGATGCTGGGCGTCTGGAGCTATCTGCGCCAGTTCATGTACACGAAGTGGGTCATCGTCGTGGATGACGACATCGACGCCCGCGACTGGAAACAGGTCATGTGGGCCATCTCGACGAAGATGGATCCCGCGCGCGACATCACGGTGATCGAGAACACCCCGATCGACTACCTCGACTTCGCCTCCCCCGAGAGCGGTCTCGGCTCCAAGATCGGCCTCGACGCCACCGACAAATGGCCGCCCGAGACCCACCGCGAATGGGGCGAAGAGATTCGCATGGACGAGGCAGTGGTCGAGAAGGTCAGCGACATGTGGGAGCGGCTGGGGCTGCCGGGGGACGGGAAACCAATCTGGAAATAGGTCGGGTCAGTCGCGATACAACGCCGCCATTCTCTGGGTCGTCTCCGCCATCGCGGTCCTGAGGTTCGGCGGTGCGAGAACCTCCGCGTCGGCTCCCAGTCGCAGAAGTTCACGGGCGGCGTGGGCGATCGACTCGATCGGCACGGTCACCCCGACCCATGCACCCGGTGTCGGAACCGGCGTTCGAGCGGCGATGGTCGCATAGCGGGGCCCCAGCTGCGCGAGCCGCCTCAACCCCTCGCCTGTCAGCTTCAACCCGGCTTCACCGATGAACAGCCCAGCCTCGAACCGGTTCGAGGTCGCGGTCCACCAGCCCGCCAAGTCGAAGTCTTCGGGCCGGGAGAACGCCTCTTGGCTCACCTCCAACGCCAGAATATTCGACACCCGATAGGTCCGCGCCTCGGCTTTGGTCTTTCCTGCAGGTCGCGCGGCGATGTACCAGACCCCGCCTTTCAGGATCAGCCCCAGCGGCTCCAGCGTTCGCTCCACCGGCCCTTTCCAGCTTTCGTAGCGGATCTGGATCAGATGCTGCGCCCAGACCGCCTGCGCCAGTTCCGGCAGTCGTGCGGCCCCAGTGTCCGCCTGGTACCAGCCCGCAGGGTCGAGATGAAACCGCGCCGCCATGCGCTCTGCAGCCGCCTGCCGCTCAGGCGGCAGGGCGGCGAGCAGCTTCAGCTGCATGGTCATCAGCGCCTGAGAGAACCCCATCTCCGCCGCTGGGCCCGCCAATCCGCCGAGAAACAACGTCTCCGCCTCGGCATCGGTGAGCCCCGTTAGCCGCGTGCGGTATCCTTCCATGAGCTGGAACCCCCCTTCGCGCCCACGGTCGGCATAAACCGGCACGCCAGCGGCACTCAGCTGATCTATGTCGCGGTAGACCGTCCGCACCGAGACTTCGAACTCCGCAGCCAGAGCGCTCGCGGTGGTTCGCCCCCGGGTCTGGAGGATCAGCAGGATCGAAAGAAGCCGGCTAGCGCGCATTTCGCGAGCATAGCCGGTAATCCTGACATCAGGTGACAGGTTACTCGATCTATTCCTCGTTCACATCCGACGAGGAGTTCAAGATGTCCGAACCTGTCCCCTACCCCCCTGAAGCCCACGACTTCGACTTTATCCATGGCCAGTGGACGGTCGCCAATCGGCGGCTGAAGACCCGCGGCGTCGGGGCCGATGACTGGGATGTCTTCGCCTCCACCGCCTTCTGTGAGCCGCGTCTGGGCGGTCTGGCTAACGTCGAAGAGGTCTCCTGTCCGGAGCGGGGCTGGACGGGCATGGCGGTGCGGGCGTTCGACCGGGAGCAAGGCCAATGGTCAGTATGGTGGATCAGCAGCCTGACGGGCCAACTCCAGACGCCCGTCACGGGACGCTTCGGTTCCGACGGCTGCGTGCTGGAGGGCGAGGACCTCGACGGCGACTGGCCAATCCGCGCCCGGTATATCTGGTCTGACATCAAGCCAGACAGCGCTCGGTGGACCCAGGCCTTTTCCTATGACGACGGCTCAACATGGGAGACAAATTGGGTCATGGATTTCGCGCGGGAGACTCCGTGAGCTCGCTGTGTTGCGATGTTGGCGCTTCCCGGCGCGATCGCAGGCCGTACTTACCCGCTGCACCGCACCATTTAGAACGTGACGAAATATTAATGTCGTAATATCGTCCCAATTTGTTTGTCGCCGGAGCTTCTTATGAAAGCCTTTCTGATCGCCATCCTCGTCCTGTCGTCTGCCCCCGTGGTCGTTCCCACCTACGCTGATGCTCAGGTTCTTGCCGGTCGTGGTGCTGCGCGTGCAGCCGAACGGCGCGCCCGCCCTGCCCTCAGCGTGCGTGAAGAGGACCGGCTGTACGCCACTCAGGATCAGATCGCGACGCTGGAAGAGCAGATCGCGACGCTGCAAGCGGCAGGTCAGACCGCAGGCGGCCTGACGCCGGAACAGACGACGCAGATCGCCGCTCACCGCGCACACTTGGCCGAGGCTCGTACGGTCGTCGAGCGGCTCGAAGCCAAGCGGGCGCGCGCCTCCAACTGAGGTCGCAGGCTTCTTCCGCTTCTGGTTGACAACGGCCGGCTTGTTTGGGTCGATAGCTGTTCTTTGAACGGCTTGCCCTCGTTTGAAGGCGTCACCGGGTGACGAACCCCGGATCGCCCTTTAGGGTGACGCTTGTTTAGACGGGGTGGGCATGAGCGCGTTCGAATTCTTCTTCAGTTTCTACGGTTTGCTGCTCGGGCTATCCGTCGCCGAGCTGGTTGGTGGATTTGCGCGTGTTCTGCATCAGAGACGGGCCGTTCGGTTCGGTTGGCTGACGCCGTTGTTGGCGGTGTTCGTGGCCATCGACATCGCCACCTTCTGGAATCAGGCGTGGTTTATCTTCCGCTTCGCCCCGTTCAACATGGCGCTGCTGGTGGTTGGACTGGCGGTCGCCGCCGTCTTCTACGTCGCGGCGAGCGTGACCTTTCCCCAGCGCGAGGCTGAAGCCTCGAGCGATCTGGACGATCATTTCTGGGCCCACCGGCGCACGGTCTTTCTGTGCGTACTGCTCGCCAACCTGATCATCATGGCGGTCTTCTTCGGCGTCACGGCGATAAGCGGGGAAATGACGACGCTGAAGCCGGGCCCGATCTTCTGGATCGGCCTGTGTCTGTTCACCGGCGGGACTTCGCTGGCCGCCTTCGCACCGTCGCGCAAGCTCGTGATGACCGCCCTGATCGTACTGGTGGCCTATCACGGGTTCTCGGTCGCGCGCTCGACCCATGCCCTGATCGAAGGCGGAGGCTGGTCGCTCAAGGCTCCGAAAGCGGCGGGCGGACGGTAACCTTCCGGTAGTCGCGGTTCGTCAAACTCTCTAGCGTCGCCAGTCTTGGCTTTCGGGGAATCGATTTGAGCGCGTTCGAGTTCTTCTTCAGCTTCTACGGCTTGGTCCTCGGCCTTTCGGTAGCCGCGCTTGCCACGGGCGCGGCCCGAGCGGTCAAGCATCGCAAGACAGTTCGCATCGGCTGGCTGACGACGATGCTGGCCGTGTTCGTGGCGCTGGACATCGCGACCTTCTGGGATGCTGCATGGGTCAATTTCCGCGAGGTGCCGTA
>DASVTM010000201.1:0-1779 GCA_036387575.1 Brevundimonas sp. | reverse complement strand
CAGGCGAGCCGCCATCTCACCCTGGCGTCGGGCGACATCCAGTGCGCCGCGACCACGGTCGAGACCTGGGTCGTGTGGAACGCCAACGGCGTGCCGGCGAAGCAGATCTTCCAACTCGACAAGTCCTACGGCGCCGACGGCATGGTCGTGCGCGGCGGGGTGGGCTCGATCAAGGACCTCAAGGGCAAGACCGTCGCGGCCTCCGCTCCCGGCACCGCCCCCTACTTCACCCTGGCCTGGTTCCTGAAGAAGAACGGCCTGTCGGTGAAAGACGTCAGAGTGGTGAACATGGAGCCGAACCCGGCGGCACAGGCTTTCGTGGCTGGGCAGAGCGGCATCGACGCGGCCCTCACTTATGAGCCGTACCTCTCGCTGGTCCGGGACAAGCCGGAAGCGGGCAAGATCATCGCGACGACGCTGGACTACCCGATGATCATGGACACCGTCGGCTGCAGCCCGAAATTCATCCAGGACAACCCGAAGGCGGTCAAGGCGCTGGCGGACAGCTACTTCGAGGCACTCGACTACATCGCGGCCAACAAGGACAAGGCCTACGAGATCATGGGCGCGGACGTCAAGCAGAGCGGCGAACAGTTCGGCAGGTCGGCCGCGTTCCTGCGCTGGCAGGGGCGCGACGAGAACCGGAAGTTCTTTTCGGGTGAACTGCAGGCCTTCACGAAGGAAGCCGCCGACCTGCTGCTGGAAGCGGGCATCATCAAGGCCATTCCGGACCTCGGCGCCATCATCGACGACTCGTTCGTGAAGTGACGACGGCCTTCCGGACTCGTCCGTGAGGCCGCTGCAGCCGGTCGCCCCCCGGACGCGCATCGCGCTCGGGGTGTCCTTCTTCATCCTGTTCACCGCCGCCTGGGCGTTCGCAACGTTCGGCGGGTTCGTGAGCCGGACGTTCCTCGCCGATCCGCTGACCATGTTGCGGGACGGCTGGGACCTCCTTGCGGTGCACGGCTTCCTCGCGGACATCGGCATCACCATCGCCCGGGTGGTCGGCGGCTTCGTCATGGCCGCCGTGCTGGCAGTGCCGTTGGGGCTGCTGATGGGGGCCTACAAGCCGATCGAGGCGTTCTTCGAGCCCTTCGTATCCTTTGCCCGCTACCTCCCTGCGTCCGCTTTCATCCCCTTGCTGATCCTGTGGGCCGGCATCGGCGAGCTGCAGAAGCTTCTCGTGATCTTCATCGGCACCTTCTTTCAGCTGGTGCTGATGGTGGCGGTCGTGGTCGGCAACACGCGCCGCGACCTGGTCGAGGCTGCCTACACCCTCGGGGCGAGCGACCGGTCGCTGGTCAACCGGGTGCTGCTGCCGAACTCGGCGCCGGAAATCGCCGAGATGCTGCGCCTCGTGCTCGGCTGGGCATGGACCTATGTCATCGTGGCCGAGCTGATCGGCGCGTCTTCCGGCATCGGCCACATGATCACCGACAGCCAGTCGCTGCTCGCGACCGGCCAGATCATCTTCGGCATCATCGTGATCGGCCTGATCGGTCTGGTGACGGACTTCGTCTTCAAGTTCGGCAACCGGATCCTGTTCCCTTGGGCGGCGTTGCGATGAACAGCGGGCGGGGAACTCAGATCGCGGGCGGCGGCTGATGGCGCGGGTCTCCATTCAGGCGGTGTCCCGCGTTTTTGCGGGCTCGCGACGCCAACCCGAGACGGTGGCCCTGCAGCGTTCGTCGCTGGAGGTGGCGGACAACGACTTCATCACGGTGCTGGGGCCGTCGGGCTGCGGCAAGTCGACCCTGTTGCGGATCGTGGCGGGGCTCG
>DASVTM010000200.1:0-2382 GCA_036387575.1 Brevundimonas sp. | reverse complement strand
AGCCGCGCCTCGGCCTGTTTCATATTCTCGATCTGAGGGCCGCGCGTGCCGATCTCGCTCTCGAGCTCGGCGATCCGCCCGGCGACTTCGCGCGCCAGATCGACCTTGCCCTGCCCCAGGGCGGTGCGGGCCGAGTTTTCGTATTTAGAGATCTGCTCGCCGAAGCTCTGCAGTTCGTTCTCGGCCATACGGCGGCGCGCGACCAGACCGGCGAGGTCGTCGCGGGCCTTGCCCTGCGAGTTGTCGGCGTCGCGGATTTCCTGATCGAGGATCTTCAGCGCATTGGCATCGACCACCGACTGGCCGGCCTCATGGGCCGTGCCGCGGAACAGGGCGGACAGTTTGGAAAGCATGGACATGGTCGTTTTCCGGTTCCGATAATCAGGCTTGCAGCACAGGAGCGTTGAGGGGAGCGTCGAAGGTTTCGCGCAAGGCGGTGGCGTCGATCGCGTTCTCGGCCAGGGTGCGCAATTCGATCAATATGGTCTGAAGCGTCGTCTTGCACGACAGTTCGCCCATCAACTCATAGACATCTTCGCCGCCCACCGTGGTGATGGCGAAGTTCGACAGCGGCACGACCCGCTGGGCCTTGAGCAGGAACTCGTTGAACCGGGCCGCGTCCTTCTGTTCGGACACGGGCCACAGCAGCACCGAACAGACGATCTGGGCGCCGCCGACCGACAGATAGATCGGCAGGTCGCCATATTCATGCATGGTCGCCAGCAGCACCGGCTCGGCGCCTTCCAGCACCCGCAGCGTCATTTCGCCGTCGCGTATCAGGGTCGAGTCGTCCAGCGCGGTCTTGATGGCGGGCACGGTCCAGGGGGTTTCGATCACGGCGTCCATTTGATGGTCGGCTCCAGGGGTGAGGTCTTGGATTTGAGAAGATCGGCGTCGGGTCGCAATAGCAGGTGAGCGGGTCGAGTCCGTGACGATTGCGCGCACAGCCGCCTTCACATCGTCACGCGTCGTCTGGGGAACCCAGAACTCCAGCTTGACCATGCCCGCCTCGCGCCTCGCCTTGCGCCACGCCCGGATGCGATCGGTTGCGGCGGCTGGCGAGGCATCAGGCGATGAACTGTCGTCTCCGCTCGTCATTCGTTACATGTAACGCGTAACAGGAACGCTTGACAAGAGGGTCGCATCGGATGATTTTGCCTCATGGCCCACGAACAACCGGATCGTGTAAGACGACCCCTCGCCGCTTCAACGGATCGAGGGTAAGGACAGTTCATGTTCAAGCGTCTCTTCGGCGGACAGGAAGCACCGGCTGCGGCCCCGGCACTGGCAGTGGTGCGCAACATCACCATCGGCCGGACTGTCGCCCTCGACCCGCTGGCCTGGCGCCGGCTGGGCGACCAGACTAAATTCACGCTCGACCGCGATGTCCTCGACATCACGGCGCAGGGCGTCGTCACGCTCGACACGGGCCAGCATGTCCACCGGTTCTATACCGACGACCACATCATGCTTCAGGCCATGAGCGACGATCCGCAGGGGCTGGAAAGCTACGACTTCAGCCTCTTCATGCCATGGACCTCGGCCTATCCGCCAGGCGAGCAGCAGCGTCGCATCTGGAAGGATCGCCTGTCCGCGCCGATTTTCCACGGCGCAGCCGAAAGCCTGCCCGACTATCCGCGCTTCTGGTTCACCGAGGCGGACGGGATCCAGCCTCCGGTGACCCTGTGGGAGACGATCTATGACGATCGCGCCGCCCGCACGCCGTATTCGAAAATCTTCCAGACCTGCATGCTCTACGCCCGGGACCTTCCCGACGGTCGCGAGTTGATGATGGCGCTGGAGATGCAGCCCGAGGACGCCCAAGGGAAACCCGGCGACCTCAGCCACGAAATCATGATCGGCATCCCTCTGGAGATGGCCGAGTTCCGCGCCTGACGGCACACTGACTTAAGCGCCGCAGGGCGCACCAGACTTTCGCGCCGCCGGCGCAAATGGGGAGACAAGAATGCTCGACTTCGATCGCTACGCTTTCCTGACCGGGGCGACCGCCTTCCTGATCGCCTTCGCCGCGGCGGGCGTCTTCACCATCGCCTTCAAGCTGATCTACCAGTGGGTCACGCCCTATCACGAGGCGACCCTGATCCGCGACGGCAACACCGCCGCCGCCATCTCGCTGGGCGGGGCCCTGATCGGCTATGTCCTGCCGCTGGCCTCCGCCCTGTCGCACACCGTGACCCTGCGCGAGTTCGCCGCCTGGGCCCTGCTGGCCGCCGTGATTCAGATCCTGGCCTTCGTGGTCGTCAGCCGTCTGGTCTATCGCAAGATGGCCGAACGCATTGAGGCGGGCGAAATGTCCGCCGCCGTCTATCTGGCCTCCATCTCCATCTGCATCGGGCTGCTCAACGCGGCCTGTATGACGGC
>DASVTM010000199.1:0-3077 GCA_036387575.1 Brevundimonas sp. | reverse complement strand
ATGCGACGGTCTCGCAGGCTCGGTTCTGGCACAATCGATCTCCGGGCAATGGTTCGACGCAGTGCGCCACAAAATGGGTAGTTACAACGTCCGACATGAATGCGGCCTATCCGGGGTCGGCCACCCTTCGTTCATTCTCGTCTGGCGAGGCCGGAACGCGCGAGTCTTGCAAAAGCGCCACCGGCTTCGACGAGTTGATCATAGGTCCCCCGCTCGATGATGCGGCCTCGCTCCATCATGAGGATCTGGTCGGCGTCCACGACGGTGGACAGCCTGTGCGCGATGAGGAAGGTGGTTCGCCCTTCGGCGGCGGTCGTCAGCGCCCGCTTGACCCGATCTTCGGTGACGGTGTCCAGCGCGCTGGTCGCCTCATCAAGGATCAGGATGGGTGCGTTTTTCAGTATCGCACGCGCGATCGCCAGCCGCTGACGTTCTCCGCCTGAAAGCAGACGACCGCCCTCGCCAATCACGAAGTCATATCCGCCCGGCTTCGCGACGATGAAATCGTGTGCTTCGGCCGCAATGGCGGCCTGCTCAATCTCCGCACGGCTGGCCTCGGGACGGGCCAGACCCAGGTTGTCCGCAATTGAACGGTTGAATAGGCCGGCGTCCTGGAAGACCACGCCGATGGCGCTCCGCAAGGAGGCGAGGCTGACGCGCTGTATGTCGCGGCCATCGATCAGGATGCGGCCGAGGGACGGTTCCCGCTGTCTTTGAAGCAGGCTCATGAGCGTGGTCTTTCCCGCGCCGCTGGGACCGACCAGGGCGACTGTCGAGCCAGCCCGTGCATGCAGATCGATATCGAACACGCCCATGTGCGTGTCCAAAAACCAGTAGGTCACGCGATCGAAGACGATGTCGCCCCTGACCTCGATGAGCGGTTCCGCATCCGGCGCATCCCGCAAGGCGCGATCCGTATCCATTAGTCGGAACAGGCCGCTCAGGGTGGGCGCCTGCACGAAGACACGGGCCAGAGAGGCGGACAGTTGATCCAGGCGGGCGATCAGGAGGTTTGCGAAGCCTATGAAGCTCACGATCTCGCCGACGGTGACATGTCCGGCGCGGAGCAGAACGGCGCCCGTCGTAAAGAGGCTTATCATGGCCAGGGTGGAAGCGCCGCGCGTCATCACCATCAGCAGGGCCCACCAGCTGAGAACTGGATACTGCGCGCCGAGAAGCCTGCCGGTCATGGCACGCAGATCCGCACCCTCTCCCCGCACCCGGGTATAGGCCTGAATGACGCTGACGTTGGCGATCGCGTCGCCAATACGGCTCGAAACGGCCTGATGGTGTTGCTCGACCTCTGCCTGACCCACCTCGGTCTTGGCGACGACCAGCCAGCTTGCGCCGACGTAGAGCACCGCAAGCACCAGCAGGACGGAGGCCATGATCGGGTCCATCCAGAACGCAAGGGGGACGAGGAGGATCAGACTGACGACCGCGGTCTGCTGCTCGCGGAAAAAGGAGAGGATCAGTGTGAACAACGCGTCGCCGCCCGACACCATCACACGGATGATGGGCCCCGTGCCGGTTTCGGACACGAAGGGGGCGGGCAGTGTCACCGCCTTCTCGAACGCCGCGTTCATGGCCGACATTCGGCGCCTGTGCGCCATACGATCGGCTACAAGGGACAGGCCTGCGCTGGCTCCGATGAGGGCGACACCGAGGACGGCCCATCCGGCGATGAAGCGCCAGGGAGAGGCGTGGCGGGTGAGCGCGTCGATTACCCGTCCGAACAGGAGCGGTTCGAGCAGCACCAGGCCCCCGAGCACGACGTTCGCGAGCGTCAAACCGATCACGACCGGGCGTTCGGGTTCCAGCAGCCGCAGGGTCCGGGCGTAGAGGTTGACGATCACGGCATGCTCCGGCTGCTTTGCGTGAACCACCAGGCGGGCCGCGGGTTCTGTGGTGCGGCGATGTGACTGATACCCGACAGGTGGAAACACTCGCGCGGGCAACGCCTTGCACACAGGCAACGAGGACTGAATCGAGAATGCTACGACACGTGCTGGTCACCGGCGGAGCCGGCTATATCGGATCGCATACCTGCAAGGCGTTGGCTCAGGCCGGCCATCAGCCGGTCGTCTTCGACGATCTCAGCAATGGTCATGCCGAGGCGGTGAAGTGGGGTCCGCTGGTGGTCGGCGACGTTCGCGACAGCGCCGCCGTCGCCAGCTGTATGCGTGAGCACCGGATCGACAGCGTGATCCATTTCGCCGGCCTGATCGAGGTTGGCCGGTCGATGGTCGAGCCCGAGTTGTTCTGGGACCAGAACCTGAACGGCGTGGCGGCCGTACTGGGCGCGATGCGCACGTGCGGCGTGGATCGCATCGTGTTCTCGTCTACGGCCGCGGTCTATGGCACGCCTCCGGACACCGCCCCCTTGAACGAGGCGGCGCCGAAGCAGCCCATCAATCCGTACGGCGACAGCAAGCTGGCGGCGGAGCGGCTGATCGCTGCCGCATGCCGTGCGCATGGGCTGGAGGGCATCGCGCTCCGGTATTTCAATGCAGCGGGCGCGGACCCGGATGGCGAGATTGGGGAGGCCCATCATCCCGAAAGCCATCTGATCCCGCTGGCGATCGAGGCGGCGCTGGGAATCGGCCAGCCCCTGACCTTGTTCGGTTCTGATTTCCCGACGCCGGATGGGACCTGCGTGCGCGACTATATCCACGTGTGCGATCTCGCGGCGGCGCATGTTCTCGCTCTCGACGCCCCGGCCGGCCCGGACGGCTTCTCCGCCTTGAACCTCGGCAACGGCGTGGGCTATTCCGTGCGACAGGTGGTCGACGCCGTCGCTGCGACCACACAATGCATGCCGCCTCACGCCATCGGGCCGCGCCGCGAGGGAGACCCCGCGCTCCTTGTCGCTGACCCGTCAGCTGCCCGTCGGCAACTCGGCTGGTCGCCCCGCTTCGACAGCCTCGAGGACATCGTCGCCTCCGCCGTCGCCTGGCGGCTCAAGCCCCGCTTCGGCAAGCGCTTCGACATCTCCGCAGACCTGGTCGCCGCATGACCGATCACCTTGAGATGTGGGGTGGCGTCGAATGCACGGTCAACCGGGTCGGCGACAGTTT
>DASVTM010000198.1:0-1619 GCA_036387575.1 Brevundimonas sp. | reverse complement strand
GCGGGGTCCGGGCGATACGCCGTCGTACATGGGCTGTCGCGCTCAGGTCCGGATCGGCTGGACCTTGAGGACGAGGAGACCATCATCGCTGCAACTGCGCGGATCGCTGAGGGGCCTCCGCTGACGCTGGTCTTCGTCGCGACCGGCGTCCTGCACGACGGCGAGGAGCCGGAGCGGTCCTACAGGACGCTGAACGCAGAACACATGCTGAGGGACTACCGCGTCAACACCGTCGGACCGGCGCTGGTCGCCAAGCATTTCCTGCCGCTGATGCCGAAGGACCAGCGGGCGGTGTTCGCGGCGTTGTCGGCTCGCGTGGGCTCCATCGGCGACAACCGGCTGGGCGGATGGCACAGCTATCGGGCGTCCAAGGCGGCGCTGAACATGATCCTGAAGAACCTCTCGATCGAGATGGCGCGAAGCCATCCGCTGGCCATCGTCGCGGGCCTCCATCCAGGCACGGTCGCGACGGATCTCAGCGCGCCGTTTCAGAAGGGCGTCGCGCCCGGCAAGCTGTTCGATGCCGCCTATTCGGCCGAACGGCTGCTTGCGGTGCTCGACGGCCTGTCACCGAAGGACAGCGGCGGGGTCTTCGCATGGGACGGCTCGCGCATCCCGGAATGAGGGGCCGGAATGACCGAGATTGACCGCCTCGATACGCCTCTGTAGTCACGCCGCCGTTTGCTCGCCGGGATTCGGTGGTAAGGACGCGCCATGACTACTCAACTGCTTCCCGGCTGCACCGGCGTTCTGGCCTTGGCCGACGGCACCATCCTTCAGGGGATCGGTGTCGGCGCGACCGGCTCGGCGCTGGGCGAAGTCGTCTTCAACACCGCCATGACCGGCTACCAGGAAATCCTGACCGACCCGTCGTACATGAGCCAGATCCTGGCCTTCACCTTCCCCCACATCGGCAACACCGGGGTGAACGTCGAGGATATCGAACAAATTGGCGGCGGTTCGGACACCTCGGCGCGGGGCGCGATCTTCCGCGACCTGCCGACCGATCCAGCGAATTGGCGCAGCGAATCCAGCTTCGACGGCTGGATGAAGCGTCGCGGCGTCGTCGGCCTGTCCGGCGTCGATACCCGCGCCCTGACCAAGATCATCCGCGACAAGGGCGCGCCGCACGCCGTCATCGCCCATGATCCGCAAGGCAAGTTCGACCTCGAGGCGCTGGTGGCTCAGGCCAGGGCATGGACAGGCCTCGTCGGCCTCGACCTCGCCAAGCCCGCCTCGACGCTGCAGTCGTTCGAGTGGGACGAGGGCCTGTGGGCCTGGCCGGAGGGTCACCCCAAGACCGAAGGCCGCAAGAACGTGGTCGTCATCGACTATGGCGTGAAGCGCAACATCCTGCGGGCGCTGGCCTCGACGGGCGCGAAGATCACCGTCGTTCCCGCGACGACCACGGCCGACGAGATTCTGGCCCGCAATCCCGACGGCGTCGTCCTGTCCAACGGTCCGGGCGATCCGGCGGCGACCGGCGAATACGCGGTGCCTGAAATCCTGAAGCTGGTCGACAGCGGCAAGCCGGTGTTCGGCATCTGCCTCGGTCACCAGATGCTGGCGCTGGCTCTGGGCGCCAGGACCGTGAAGATGGATCAGGGCCACCACGGCGC
>DASVTM010000197.1:0-4718 GCA_036387575.1 Brevundimonas sp. | reverse complement strand
GGCCGGCTGCATGGGTCTCAGGTCCAGCAGGGCGAAGAGTTTCGCATCCTCGTCCTGTTCGGGATTGGCCGTGGTCAGCAGCTTGCCGCCGACGAAGATGGAGTTTGCGCCGGCGAGGAAGCACAGCGCCTGCATCTCCGGGCTCATGGTCTCGCGACCGGCGGACAGGCGAACCATGGCCTTGGGGCAGACCAGCCGCGCGACGGCGACGGTGCGGACGAACTCGATGGGATCGATCTCGCCGGTCTTGAGCACGCGCTCGCCCAGCGGCGTGCCGGTGACCGGCACCAGCGCATTGACCGGCAGGCTGTCGGGATGTTCCGGCAGGGTGGCCAGCGCATGCAGCAGACTGGCGCGATCCCGACGGCCTTCGCCCATGCCGACGATCCCGCCGCAGCAGGTGCTCATGCCTGCTTCACGCACGTGCGCGAGGGTGTCGAGACGGTCCTGATAGGTTCGCGTGGTGACGACCTGGGTGTAGTACTCCGGGCCGGTGTCCAGGTTGTGGTTATAATAGTCCAGCCCGGCCTCCTTGAGCTGGCGAGCCTGATCGGCGGTCAGCATGCCGAGGGTGGCGCAGGTCTCAAGACCGAGCGCCTTTACGCCCGCGATCATCGTCGCCAGCTTGGGCGTGTCGCGATCTTTCAGCTCGCGCCATGCCGCGCCCATGCAGAAGCGCGACGCCCCGCCGGCCTTGGCGGCCATGGCCTCGGCGATGACAGCTGCGGCGTCCATCAGCTTCTCGGCCCTGAGCCCGGTGTCGAAGCTGGCTGACTGGCTGCAGTAGCCGCAGTTCTCGGCGCAGCCGCCGGTTTTGATCGACAGAAGCTGGGACTTCTGAACCTCTGAAGGATCGAACCAGCGGCGGTGGACGCTCGCGGCTTCGAACACCAGTTCCATGAACGGGCGCGAGAACAGCGCCTCGACCTCGGCCAGCGTCCAGTCGTGGCGCGGGACGGTCACGTCACGAGAGAGATTGCGGATTGGAGATGCGTCGTCGGCCATTCCGGATGCGTAAACCCCGACGCGTGTATCGCCAAGCGGCCGTATTTACATAAGGATATCCTTATATGTTTATTGCCCCGTAACGTAGGCCGGGGTATAGGCGCGGCAACCGACCATCCGCGATCCGGCCATGAGCCGACGCCAAGGAGCGCCTTCATGACCGACTACATCGTCCGCGACATCTCGCTTGCCCCGTTCGGCAACAAGGAAATCGCGATCGCCGAGACCGAAATGCCGGGCCTGATGGCGCTGCGCGACGAGTTTGGCGCTCAACAGATCCTCAAGGGCGCCCGCATCGCCGGTTCGCTGCACATGACGATCCAGACCGCCGTGCTGATCCAGACGCTGGAAGCCCTCGGCGCTGATGTTCGCTGGGCGTCGTGCAACATCTTCTCGACCCAGGACCACGCTGCGGCCGCCATCGCCGCCGCCGGCACGCCGGTGTTCGCCACCAAGGGCGAGACGCTGGAAGAGTACTGGGACTACGCCCACAAGATCTTTGAATGGTCGGACGGCGGCTATCCGAACCTGATCCTCGACGACGGCGGCGACGCGACCCTGCTCTGCGTGCTTGGCCCGAAGGCCGAGCTTGACGGTACGCTGCTGGACAACCCGCAGAACGAAGAAGAAGAAGCGCTATACAAGGTGATGAAGCGCTACATCGCCGAGAAGCCCGGCTTCTATTCGGCCATTCGCGACGCTATCGGCGGCGTGTCGGAAGAAACCACAACGGGCGTTCACCGCCTGTACGAAATGGCCAAGAAGGGCGACCTGCCGTTCCCCGCCATCAACGTCAACGACAGCGTCACCAAGTCCAAGTTCGACAACCTGTACGGCTGCCGTGAATCGCTGGTCGACGCGATCCGTCGCGGCACCGACGTCATGCTCTCGGGCAAGGTCGCCGTGGTCTGCGGCTACGGCGACGTGGGCAAGGGCTCGGCCGCTTCGCTGCGCCAAGGCGGCGCTCGCGTGAAGGTCACCGAAGTCGATCCGATCTGCGCCCTGCAGGCCGCGATGGAAGGCTATGAAGTCGTCACGTTGGAAGACGTCGCGGGTGAAGCCGACATCTTCGTCACCGCGACCGGCAACAAGGACGTCATCCGCGTCGACCACATGCGCGCGATGAAGAACAACGCCATCGTCTGCAACATCGGTCACTTCGACTCGGAGATTCAGGTCGCTGGCCTGAAGAACTTCAAGTGGGACGAGATCAAGCCTCAGGTCCACCACGTCGAGTTCCCGGACGGCAAGAAGATCATCCTGCTGTCGGAAGGTCGCCTCGTGAACCTCGGCAACGCGACGGGTCACCCCTCGTTCGTGATGTCGGCGTCGTTCACCAACCAGACGCTGGCCCAGATCGAACTCTGGACCAACGCCAAGTCCTATGAGAACCAGGTCTACACCCTGCCGAAGCACCTCGACGAGAAGGTCGCCATGCTTCACCTCGGCAAGCTCGGCGCCAAGCTGACGACGCTTTCGCAGGAACAGGCCGACTACATCTCGGTGCCGACCGAAGGCCCGTTCAAGCCGGACCACTACCGCTACTAGGCGATTTTGCCTCCCTGTTCGCGCAGGCGGATGGGGAGGACAGATCGCGCAAGCGATCAGCAGGGGGCGACCGGGTGACCGGTGGCCCCTTTCTCGTTTATGGGGTTCAGCCGTCTGGGGTCGTCTCGCGCTGTCTTCTGGTCGGCGCCTCGCGCCAACCTGTCGTCTCCGTTCGTCTTCGCTGCCGGAGACGCGATGTCTAGGCGGCGAGTGACATGCTGCGAGTCTCGTCCTCGCCGTAGGCCAGGCTGGCCTCGAAATCGGCCAGCAGGTCGAACAGTTCTTCCGGAGACGGCTTCGGCTTTCCGTAGGCCATCCGATAGTTCCAGAAGCTCACAATGTGCTGCACGGCGCCCAGCCGCTCGCCCAACTCGGCGAACAGGTGCGGAGCGTCGAGCAGGAAGTCGCGAAATCCGACCGGATCGCCATTCCGGGTCAAGCCCCTGAAAGCGTCGTCATAGACGCGCAGCATGGCGGCGGTGCTGTCGCAACTCGCCAGAATGCGACGACGCACGGTCTCGCGACTTCGGTCCAGGGCGACGTATTGCTGGCTGTTGGGACGGCCGCGCGGTTTAACGGTGCGGACGGCTTCCATGACGGCGCCGATGTCGCCGATTACCCCGCCAAGCACCCATTTGTAATAGAGGAAGCCCTTCCAGCAGAAGATGCCCTCCTCATACTCGTCAGGTTTCAATCGCAGGGTCTGGCCCAGCGCGCCAAGGTCGTCGCCGGCACAGTTTGACAGGATTTTTTCAGTCAGCCTCGATACCGGGTTGTCGACCGAAAGGTCAGCGTCCGGTCCCATGGACAGATCCACCAAGGGCGTGATTTCGCTGCTGACGAATGCGATCATGGCTTTCAGGTCAGCTTCGCTGAGGTTGAAATAGCAGGGCGCAGGCGTAACCCCGTTTCGGCGGAGTTGTTCGCGCAACAGGAACGGGTCAAGCCCCGGCAAGACATCGATAATCATGAGGGTATGCAGGTCCGGATGACTGGCGCCGATACCGAACACCTGCAGCATGGTCGTTTCGAAGCCGATTTCGCCAACGAAAATGTAGCGCCCACCAACTCGCAGATCCTTGGCGTCGATCGGCAGGACAATCTTTGTCGCGACGTGTCTTCGGAGCCTGAAGCGGTCTACTTCATCGCTACGCAATCGATGCTTGATGATCAGGGACCGGTTCAGCGCCGGATGGCGAAACAGCGGCTGGGCGCTCCATGCGTCCGTGTGATTGTGCTCGTTATAGACCGAAGACAGATTCAGGACCCGGGCTGTCGAGGCCGAATCGCGCAGATTGGCCAGATTTCGGATCGAACGATCGGTCATGAGCATCCTAGTGAGGAAGCTCTACCGTAAGAAGGAAAGGTTGACCAAGGCGGCGCCTAACAGGGTAACCGAAACGTTGACGGCGGTGTCCTGACTGCGCTGTGCTCGGACCGCTAGCGTCGACCTTGAGGGAGGACTAGTCTGGGATAATGGAAAACGTCTTCACCATCCTGATCCTCCTGGCCGTTCTGGCGGTGTCCGTGACCCTCGGGTTCGGCCTGTACTCGCTATATCGGGGTGGGGATTACGCGCGGTCCAATTCCAACAGGCTGATGCGGCTCCGGGTGGCGCTACAGGCGACGGCCGTGATCTTGTTGGTGGCCGGTCTGTGGTGGAAATCCACTTACGGCTCCTGAGGGCAGGTCTTGGTTGTTCTGAACAAAATCTACACCCGCACGGGAGACGCCGGTACGACTGGGCTGGCTTCCGGGGCACGGGTCTCCAAGAGCGATCCGCGCGTCGAGGCTTACGGCACCGTCGATGAGTTGAACGCCGTCATTGGTGTCGCCCGACTGCATTCGGGACAAAACGACCGTATCGACGCCATGCTGGGCCGGATTCAGAACGAATTGTTCGATCTGGGCGCGGACCTCGCTACGCCTCTCGATCCGCCTCCGAAATGGGAGGCGCTCCGAATAGTCGCTTCCCAAGTCGAGCGTCTGGAATCGGAGATCGATTGGATGAACGAGAGCCTGAAGGCTCTGGACAGTTTCATTCTGCCAGGTGGTTCGGCGTTGGCCGCGCACCTGCATCTGGCGCGGACGGTCTCTCGCCGGGCCGAGCGGGATGCGATCCGGCTGGTAGAGAGCGGCGCCGCCGTAACTCCCGAGGCGATGCG
>DASVTM010000196.1:0-2967 GCA_036387575.1 Brevundimonas sp. | reverse complement strand
CGGGCCAGGTCGCGGTGCTCACGCGAGCCGACGACGAGGCGCTCTCGCTCCGGGTCGCAGCCGCGATAGGGATCGTCGAACAGGCCGAGGGCCGCCTTGGTCATCAGGACGCGACGCACCGCCTGATCGACGCGCGCCAGGGGGACGTCGCCCTTCTCGACCAGATCAGGGATGTGCTCGAGAAACAGACCGGAGACCATCGACATGTCCATTCCGGCCAGCAGGGCGATGCGGGCGGCGTCGCGACCGTCCTCGGCGAAGCCGTGCGCGATCAGCTCGTTTTCCGACGTGTAGTCCGAGACCACGAACCCTTCGAAGCCCCACTCTGTGCGCAGCACGTCGGTCAGCATCCGGTGGTTGCCCGAGGTCGGCACCCCGTTCAGGTCGTTGAAGGCGCTCATCACCGACAGGGCGCCGGCGTCCAGCGCAGCCTTGAACGGCGGCAGGAAGACCCCGCGCAGCGTTGCCTCGCTCATGTCCGTGGTGTTGTATTCCATCCCGCCGATGGCGGCGGAATAGGCGACGAAATGCTTGGGCGTGGCCAGAAGCGCGTCGCGGTCGGCCAGACCCTTTTCGCCCTGCACGCCGCGCACGCGAGCGGCGGCCAGAACCTCGTTCAGATAGACGTCCTCACCTGCGCCCTCGACCACGCGCCCCCAGCGCTGGTCGCGCGCGACGTCGACCATCGGTGCATAGGTCTGGTGGATGGCCGAGACTGCGCCTTCCAGCGACATCGCCCGGGCCGTCCGCTGGGCCAGATCCGCGTCGAACGCCGAGGCCTCGGCCAGCGGCACCGGGAACACCGTATAGACGCCGTGGATGATGTCGGCGGCGAACAGCAGCGGGATCTTCAGCCGCGTCTCTTCCATTGCAATGCGCTGGATCGTACGCCCGGCCTCTGCGCCGACGCCGTTGAACAGAGCGCCGCACTGGCCCGAGCGGATGGCGTCGCGGACCTTCGCGGGATCACCCTGTCCGTCCAGCGGATTGACGTTCTGGGGCCGGAAGCGGAACGGATCGGCCAGCAGGTTGAGCTGCCCCGCCTTCTCCTCGATCGTCATCTGCGCGATCAGCGCCTCGATCATGTCGGCATGTTCCTCAACCGACCGCACGACGGCCCCATTGGCGTCTTGGCCTTCGGCCTTCACCTTGGAAGCGGAGAACAGGCCGGCGCCGAGGGCCGCGAGGATGGCGATATTGGACATTGCGGACCGGCGGGACATCTGGGCGGGAGAATTCGCTCCCCGTGAATTCCGGGGGGCGGTCGTGGACATCGACATAGCGGACCTTTTCATCGGGGGCACGGGGTTCCTAGCCGCCGCTGACGCTTATGTCAGGTCACCGATGGTTTCGCTCTCTCCGGGTCACCCCCGGATGATGTGTGGCAGGAAGCGCGAAGTGTTGCGCGTGATCCTCCCGCGATCCTCCCGCAGACCAATGCCCGCCGGTTCGTTTCCGACCAGCCAGGAGCCGACGATGACGTAGCGATTGTCGAACTTCGGCGGGGCGTGCAGCGCCTGACGGATCCACGCCCCGTCGCCGTAACCGCCGTCCAGCACCGACGACTTGCGCCCGTCCTTGACCAGTTCGACGTTGGCGCCCTCGCGCGAGAACAGCGGCTTGCGCACATAGGACGAGCCCAGCGTCGTATGCGCAGGATCCGTCTCGAAATAGCTTTCCAGCAGGTTTGGATGCCCGGCGTGACGCTCCCAGAGCAGCGGCAGGATGCCCTTGTTCGACAGCAGCGATTTCCACGCTGGTTCCAGCACCGTGACGTCGGCGCCCGGCAGCGGCTCGGCGTAGTCGTCGCGCAGCATTTGCTCCCACGGATAGAGCTTGAACATCGCCCCGATCAGGAAGTTTTCGTGGTCGACGAACTTGCCGTCCTCGTTCAGCCCGATGTCGCCGATGGCCACGAACTGCGGCTCCAGCCCGGCCTGCGTCGCCAGATCCTCGAGGAATTTCACCGTCTGGCGGTCCTCGACATAGTCGGGGTCGGAGGCGAAATGCACGAAGCCGCCTTCCGGGAATATCTCACGGAACCGGTCGACCAGCTTTTCGTGCAGGCTGTTGAACTGGTCGGTGTCCTCGGGGAAGACGCCCGCCGCGATCTGATCCTCGAGCCACAGCCACTGGAACACCGCCGTCTCATAGACCGAGGTCGGGGTGTCGGCATTGTACTCGTACAGCTTGGCCGGACCGGTTCCGTCATAGGCGAAGTCGAACCGGCCATACAGCGACGGCTCGTTCCGTTTCCAGCTCTCGGCGACATAGTCGCGCGTGCCCTCGGGAATCTCGAGCTGCGCCATCAGCCGCTCGGACTGGACCGCCTCATCGACCAGATCGAGGCACATCGAATGCAACTCGGCCGTCGGCGCCTCGATCCCGTCCTCGATCTCGGCCAGCGAGAACTCATAGACGGCGGATTCGTCCCAGTATTCCTGACCGTCGGCCTGGCTCCAGGTAAACCCGACCGCCTCGGCCTTGGCCTTCCAGTCGGGACGGGGCGGAAGTTTGATGCGTTGCATTGGGTGCTCAAGTCTCCTCCCAATCGCCGCTTGGCGATTGGGAGGGGGACCGCGAAGCGGTGGAGGGGCTCTTCCCGCGCAGGCGATCGTGGGAGTTCAAGAACCCCTCCGTCACGGCGCCGAGGAGCGCCGCGCCACCTCCCCATTCGCCAAGCGGCGAACGTGGAGGAGACAAGTTCTTAAGCCGGGTCCTTATCCGCCGGGACGCTGGTCCCGATCTGCGGCGTCACCACCCGGACCTCCTGCTGCGTCAGCCGCGCCAGTACGTCATCGGCCGACGAATGCCCGGGCAGGATCCCGGCCTCCTTCAGCTTGGCATCCAAGTCCGCCCCTGTGCGGCGGTCTTCCAGCTCCTGACCGGCCTTCAGCTTCTCTTCGTTGACGGCCTGACGCTGCTTGATGCGTTGCAGGCTGTCGGCGGCCGAGCCGATGCGCGACT
>DASVTM010000195.1:0-3217 GCA_036387575.1 Brevundimonas sp. | reverse complement strand
CGGGCGTTTGAGCTGATGGTCGAGACCGGCCAGATGCGGGCGCTGGGAATTCTGGCGACGGCGTCCAGCGTCATCGCCGAGGGCGAGGTGCTGCAGCTGATGCGCGCCCACGACCTGAACCTCGATCAGGACACCTATCTTCAGATTATATCGGCCAAGACCGCCGAACTTTTCGCCGCCGCGGCCGAGGCAGGCGCGGTCGGGGCAGGCGCCGACGATTCCGCCACCGCAGCGCTTCGATCATATGGATTGAACCTCGGGCTGGCGTTTCAGCTGGCCGACGACGCGCTCGACTACGGCGGTTCCAGCGAAGCTCTGGGCAAGAACGCCGGCGACGACTTCCGTGAGGGGAAGGTCACCCTGCCGTTGCTGCTGGCCATGGCCCGCACGCGCGGGCGCGAGGACGCCTTCTGGGAACGGACGATCAACAAGGGCGAGCGCACGGAAGACGATTTCCGCCGTGCGCGCGAACTGATAATTGGCACCGGCGCCGTCACCGCCACGCTGGACACGGCAGGCGACTATGCGGATACGGCCAAAGCCGCGTTGCGCGTCCTTCCCCGTAGCGACTGGCGCGATGCGCTGGATGCGTTAGCCGACTTCGCGGTCTCCCGAGCGGCCTGATCGCACAGTCGGTTTCGACCGTCTTCAGCCCAGGCTGAGGATGAGATGGACGATCTCGCGCCAGAATACGCCGCAGACCATACCTGCGAGCAACAGGCCCGCCACACCTGCTGGCGAGAAGGCGTGTCGCCCCTCACGATAATCCTGGACCATGTCTCTCTCCCGAACGGGCCGTCTTGAGTCGGCTCTCGTGCATTAACTACGAATCTAGACCCGTTTGATGTGAACGCAAGCTCGGCTTTTGCTCCGTACAAATCAGGTCGGGCTGGCTTTCAAGTCAGGCTGGCGGCGAACCGCTGGATGCGGCTGCAGGCTTCTTCGAGCACGGCTTCCGACAGGGCGTAGCTGATGCGGAAATAGGGGCTGAGGCCGAAGGCTGCGCCCTGAACCACCGCCACGCCTTCAGCTTCCAGCAGTTCCGAGGTGAAGGCCTCGTCGTCGGTGATGACGACGCCGGATGGCGTGGTCTTGCCGATCAGCCCGTCAATGGACGGATAGACGTAAAAGGCGCCTTCCGGATTGGCGCAACGGATGCCGGTCGCCTGATTGAGCATCGACACGACCAGATCGCGGCGCTTCTCGAAGGCCTCCTTGCGGGGGGCGAGGAAGTCCTGTGGGCCGTTCAGGGCCTCGACGGCGGCGAACTGGCTGATCGAGGTCGGATTGGATGTAGTTTGGCTGGCGACCTTGCGCATCAGGTCGATCAGGGCCTTGGGGCCGCCCGCATAGCCGATGCGCCAGCCGGTCATGGCGTAGGCCTTGGAGACGCCGTTCACCGTCAATGTCCGGTCGTATAGCTTCGGTTCGATCTGGGCGATGGTGGTGTATTCGAAGTCGCCGAACGTCAGGTGCTCGTACATGTCGTCGGTCAGGACCCAGACCTGCGGATGGCGCAGAAGCACGTCGGCCAGGGCCTGGAGTTCTGCGCGGGTGTAGGCGGCGCCGGTCGGGTTGGACGGCGAGTTGAGGATCAGCCACTTGGTGCGATCGGTGATTGCAGCCTCTAGCACTTCGGGGCGGAGCTTGAAGCCATCGGCTTCCTCACCGGTCACGAACACGGGCTCGCCGCCCGCCAGCAGCACCATGTCGGGATAGGAAACCCAATACGGCGCGGGCACGATGACTTCGTCACCGGCGTTCAGAGTAGCGACGAAGGCGTTGAAGATGACAGGCTTCCCGCCGGGAGCGACGTGGATCTGCGACACGTCGTAAGTCAGGCCGTTTTCCCGCGCGAACTTGTCCGCGATGGCCTTCTTGAGCGAAGGCATGCCGTCGGCGTCGGTGTATTTGGTCTGGCCGTCGTTGATCGCCTTGATGGCGGCCGCCTTGATATTGTCCGGGGTGTCGAAGTCGGGCTCACCCGCGCCGAGGCCGATGATGTCGCGACCAGCGGCGGCGAGCGCGCGGGCCTTGGCGCTGACCGCGATCGTGGCGGACGGTTTGACGCGGGCAAGGGCGGATGACTGAAGGGGCGCGGACGACTGAAGCGTGGACATAGGCGAATCCCGGAACCGCAAGGGAGAGGAGGCGGCGGGCCTCTTTACGCAGATGAAGGCCCTCTGAAAACCGCGAGGCTCGCCGAAATGCACCGGGCGGTGCTATTCGGGCCGGATCATGCGTTCCATCCTCGATTTCTTCCTCAATATGGAGGCCAAACGCTGGCGGGCGCTGGTGGCGACGCTGGTGCTGTTCGCGGTGATCGTGGCGTTGTTCGCGGTCGGCAAGTCGACGTTGGGATTGGGCCAGGGCGCTGAGGGCGCCGAGGCGCGGCTGGAGGACTGGCTGGTCGGGTTCCGCAGCGGGCCGTGGGGCCTGCTTGCCGCGATCGTGCTGTTCACGCTGTCGGCGTTTCTCGGCGTGCCGCAATTCATCCTGATCGCCGCCTGTGTCGTGGCGTTCGGGCCGTGGTTCGGGTTTGGTTATAGCTGGATCGCGACGGTGGCTTCAGCGGCGGTGACATACTGGCTGGGGAGAGGGCCGACGGCGCGACTGGTTGAGCGGTTCGGCGGCAAGACCATGGGGCGTATGACGCGGTTCGTCGGCCAGAACGCCTTCTATACGTCCTTCATGATCCGCAACGTGCCGTCAGCGCCGTTCATTGTCGTCAATATGGCGTTCGGCGCGGCGCGCGCGTCGTTCCCGGGGTTTCTGGCGGGCTGCGCACTGGGCGTGTTGCCCAAGACGGCGCTGGTAGCGTTCTTCGGAGGATCCTTCATGACGGCCGTGAGGGGTGATGGAGTCTGGACCTCGCTGATTCTCGCGAGCGTTGCCGTGGTCTGGCTGGCATTGATGCTGGCGGTACGCGAGATCGTGAAGCGGCGAGAAGCCGCGCGCGGCGACTGACATCTCCGACTTTCAGGCCCTTTGTCCGTGCACGGTTTCGCTGCCATAGCCGGGCGAGCGTGGCCTGACGGCTTTGAATGCTCACGACCCCGCCCCAACCCAAGCGTGGCCGTAACCAGGACGTGATCGCACATCTCGCCAAAGGGGGGATGAGGACTTGTAATCGCCATCCCATGAGGGCAAACGGGCCACAGTCGGTCAGGCGAAAGACGATCAGTATGTTGTGCGTATGGGGATGCGTACGGCGGGG
>DASVTM010000194.1:0-3663 GCA_036387575.1 Brevundimonas sp. | reverse complement strand
CGAGGCGGGTTTGACGGGCGCGCTCTATCGCTATGCCCAAGGTCAAATCACGCGCCACGACGACGGCTACCGCGTCACCAACGGACCGGCGATGAGCCCCGACGGGCGGACGCTCTATCACAACGACACCACGGAGGGCCGGATCTACGCCTTCGATCATGCTGACGGCGTGCTGACCGGCAAACGCCTGTTCGCCGAGACGCCGGGGGTTGGAGCCGACGGGCCGTGCGTGGATGCCGCCGGAGTGGTCCACGTCGGGATGTTCAACGGCTGGGGCGTGGCGCGTTTCGACCCTGACGGCGTGCGGCTGGAGCCGATCAGGTTTCCGGCCCAGACCGTGACCAAGGCCGCGTTCGCCGGAGACGACCTGCGCGACCTCTATTGCACGACCGCCTGGCTCGGAAACGCCGACAAGCGGACGGACCAGCCCGGCCTCGGCGGCCTCTACCGGGTTCGGGTGGAGACGCCCGGCCTTCCTCAGGCCCTTGCGCGGCTATAGGCGGAAACAGGACGCCAGACACCCAGCGTTCTAGTGGCTGTCCCGAGGCAAGCCGAAGCGGTCGATGATGCGGTGATATTTGACCGCCGGCTCCAGCACAGCGCCGGTCTCGAGTTCGCTGACCATGCCCCGTTGGATCTCTTGCCAAGGCGTCTGAGAGGCCGGGTAGGCGTAGCCGCCCGACGCCTCGAACGCGACCCGCCGCTCGGTCAGTTCCTCAGGGGAGATCAGGACGTCGGCCCGCCCGGTGTTCAGGTCGATCCGCACCCGGTCGCCTGTCCTCAACAAGGCGATATTGCCTCCGGTCGCCGCCTCCGGGGATGCGTTCAGGATCGATGGTGAGCCTGACGTACCCGATTGGCGCCCGTCGCCGATACAGGCCAGCGCCGTGACGCCCGTCTTGATGAGGTAATCCGGCGCGCGCATGTTCACGACCTCTGCCGCGCCCGGATAGCCGACCGGGCCCGCACCCCGCATGAACAGCAGGCTCTTTTCGGTGATGCCGAGGCTCTCATCGTCGATACGGCGGTGATAATCTTCCGGCCCGTCGAACACGACTGCGGGCCCCTCGAAGGCGTTCAGGTCGTCGGGATTGGACAGATAGCGTTCACGGAACTCGGGACTGATCACGCTCAGCTTCATGATCGCCGAGTTGAACAGGTTGCCGGTGAACACCACGAAGCCGGCGTCGGTCTTCAGAGGGTTGTCGAACGTCCTGATCACGTCGGGCAGAACGATCTCGGCGTCACGGCAGTTATCGCCGATCGAGCGGCCAGTGACGGTCAGGGCGCCCTCGTTGATCAGGCCCTGCTTCATCAGCTCGGCCATGACCGCAGGTACGCCGCCGGCATGGAAATAGTCCTCGCCGAGATAGGCGCCGGCGGGCTGCAGATTGACCAGCAGCGGCACATGCAGGCCATGGGTCTGCCAGTCCTGAAGGGGCACATCCACATGGGCGTGGCGAGCCAGAGCGGTCAGATGGATCGGCGCGTTGGTCGAGCCGCCGATGGCCGAGTTGACCACGATCGCGTTCTGAAACGCTTCCTTGGTCAGGATGTCGGAAGGCTTCAGGTCTTCACGCACCATCTCCACGATTCGCAAGCCGGTCTCATAGGCGACCTGCGCCCGCTCGCGATACGGGGCGGGGATCGCTGCGGAGCCGGGCAGGGACATGCCGAGCGCCTCGGCCAGCGAGTTCATCGTCGTCGCCGTGCCCATGGTGTTGCAATACCCCACGGACGGGGCGGAGGAGGCCACCAGCTCGATGAAGCCCTCGTAGTCGATCTCTCCGGCCGCCATCATCTGGCGCGCCTTCCAGATGATCGTGCCGGAGCCGGTGCGCTCGCCCCGGTGCCAGCCATTGAGCATCGGCCCGACCGAAAGTGCGATAGCCGGCATGTCCACGGTGGCGGCGGCCATCAGACAGGCCGGTGTCGTCTTGTCGCAGCCTATGGTCAGGACGACGCCGTCCAGAGGATAGCCGTAGAGGCTCTCGACCAGACCGAGATAGGCCAGGTTTCGGTCCAGACCGGCGGTCGGCCGCTTGCCGGTCTCCTGGATGGGATGAACCGGGAATTCCATCGCGATACCACCGGCTTCGCGGATGCCTTCGCGGACCCGTTCGGCCAGCACGAGATGGTGGCGATTGCAAGGGCTGAGATCCGATCCCGTCTGGGCGATACCAATGATCGGCTTGTCGGACTGCAGCTCGCGCCGGGTCAGTCCGTAGTTCAGATAGCGTTCCAGATAGAGCGCCGTCATGTCCGGGTTGTCAGGGTTGTTGAACCAGGCCCGGCTACGCAGACCCTTCTTCGAATCGACGCTCATTGTCAGGTCCAGCCGCCATCGACGACGTAATGTTGATTGGTGATTGCGCCGGCTTCGTCCGAACTCATGAACACGATCACCCGTGCGATATCGTCGGGGACAAGCCTGCGTTTGAGGCACTGGTTGGCGTAGATCTCTTTTTCGGTCTCAGGGGTGACCCAGAGCTCCAGCTGCCGCTCAGTCATGATCCAGCCGGGCGCGACGGCGTTCACGCGGACGCCGAACTGGCCGAAATCCCGCGCCAGTGAACGTGTCAGCCCGATCACGGCCGATTTGCAGGCGGTATAGGCCGCCATTCCACCCTGGCCGATGATCCAGGAGGTCGAACCCAGATTGACGATCGACCCTTTGCCGCTCGCCTTCATGTCGGGCAACACGGCTTGGGCGGCGAAGAACTGGTGCTTCAGATTCACCGCCATCCGGGCGTCCCAATAGTCTTCGCTGACCTCAAGCGTTTCGTGACGTTCGTCGTGAGCGGCGTTGTTAATCAGGATGTCGATTGGGCCAAAGGCTTCCCGTATGGACTGGACGGCCGCCTTCACGTCGGGAATTCGGGTAAGATCGCATTCAACAAACAGGGCGCTGCCACCGGCCGCTGTAATCTCGGCTTGAACGCGGCGTCCGCGCTCTTGGTCGATGTCCAGAAATCCAACGCGACAACCCTGCGCGACAAAGGCGCGCGTTATGGCCTCGCCGATACCGCCGGCGCCGCCGGTCACAATGACGACCTGATCTCTTAGGTCTGGATAAAAAGCGCCCATGATCGCCTACGGCTCCGACACCAGCCGCTCTGCTGCGACCTACTGCATTTCACAAGTGAAACGCGTTCTCGTTGGCAAAAATGACTAGTGGCGGGCGCGATGTCAACGGTGACGCGGTCAAGCCTTGGTGACAGCGCCCATCTGTTCCGAAATCGTATCGGCGGCCTGCCTCAAAAGCCGGGCGGCCTCGTCCTTGCTGCAGACTGCCGGGGCGTGTTCGATAAAGGGCGTGATCAGAGTTGCGATAATGCCGTTAGCCCCACGGATCGGGGCGACGAGATCGGTCACGCCCTTCACGAAATCGCTGGCCCGTTCGATGTAGTCGTTGCGCGTCGCCTCCGTGGCCATGGCGGCGAACTGCGCGACCTTCCGAGCGCCCGAGCCAGCCACCAGAACTGCGTGAAGATGCGCGCGTGTCTGTGGTTCGGCCCAGCCGTAGAAGGCCAGACCAGAGGTGGCGTCGACGATATTGCGCCGATATCCGATCCTCACGGAGTACCCCAGATCGCCAGGGCTTTCGATGCGCGCAATGACGACGATCTGGTCTTCGGAAGGGACCACGAGATGGCAGGACTG
>DASVTM010000193.1:0-2403 GCA_036387575.1 Brevundimonas sp. | reverse complement strand
AAGCACCGATCTGGCCGTGATCAAGGTCGAGGGTTCGGACTTCAACTTCGTCAGCTTCGAGGAACAGGCCGATCCGCGCGTTGGCGACTGGGTCGTCGCGGTCGGCAACCCGTTCGGTCTCGGCGGCACTGCGACGGCAGGCATCGTCTCAGCGCGAGGCCGCGACATTCAGGACCGCACGACATCGCCTTACGTTGACTATCTCCAGATCGACGCCGCCATCAACCGCGGCAACTCGGGTGGCCCGACGTTCGACATCTATGGTCGCGTAATCGGCGTGAACTCGGCGATCTTCTCGCCCACCGGCGGGTCGGTCGGTATCGGTTTCGCCATCCCAGCCTCAACGGCCAAGAGCGTCACCGACCAACTGATGCGCGGTGGCACGATCGAGCGCGGCTATCTCGGTGTCGAGATGCGCACGATGACGGATGAAGAACGCAGCGCTCTGGGGCTGGCCGACGAAGTCAAAGGTGTGCTGATCAACAAAGTCACGCCCGATGGTCCGGCTGAAAAGGGCGGTATCCGCGCCGAGGACGTCATCGTCGCCGTCAACGGAGCGGCTGTAGAGACCGGCAACGCCCTGACCCGCGCCGTGGCCAACGCCAAAGTCGGCGACGAGCTTCGCGTCGAGCTTCTGCGTGAGGGCCGCCGCCAGACGGTGACTGTCCGCGCCGCCAAACGTCCGACCGAGGCTGAGCTCTATCCGACCGACGAGGAAGGCAACGCCAACCCCAGCGCTCCCGGGACGCCAGCCGTTCCGTCGGGTCTGACGGTCGAAGGCCTCTCGGTCTCGGCCCTGACCCCCGCGCTCAAGAGCCGGTTCAGCATCGCGGACGATGTGTCCGGCGTGGTCGTGACCGACGTAGCGCGTGGATCCAAGGCGGCCGAAGGCGGGCTTCCAGCAGGCACCGTGATCAGCCGCGCCTTCAGCCGGCCGGTCAACTCGCCTCAGGAGTTCAAGGCTGCGATCGACGCCGCCCGGGCCGCCGGTCGCCCCAGCGTCCTGCTGCAGGTCACAGCGCAAGGCACCACGGCTCTGATCGCTCTCGAGCTTTCCAAAGCTGAATAAGCCTTAACTGACAGGATCGTCACGGATGCGCTAACGTCCGTGACGATTCTGAATTCAGGAGGGTTCCATGCGTGTTCTGGTAGTCGAGGACGACACCGAAGCGGCGACGGCGATGATCCGCGGTCTGAGCGAGGCGGGACACGAGGCGGCTCATGCTGTCGACGGGGCCTACGGTCTGCTCGAGGCTCAGCGCGGCGGTTATGACGTCTATGTCGTCGACCGCATGATGCCCCGTCTTGACGGCATCGGCATGGTCGAGACCCTGCGCAAGGACGGCGATCAGACGCCGGTCCTGTTCCTGTCCGCCATGGGTGAGGTCGAGGATCGCATCCTCGGCCTGAAAGCCGGTGGCGACGACTATCTGGTCAAGCCTTATGCTTTCGGCGAGCTCATCGCCCGCGTCGAGGCCCTGTCGCGTCGTCGCGAGACCGGCGGCGTCCAGACCGTACTCAAGGTCGGTGACCTCGAGATGAACCTCATCGCCCGCACCGTCTATCGCGGCACGTCGGAGATCGATCTTCAGCCCCGTGAGTTCCAGTTGCTGGAATTCCTGATGCGTCACGCCAACCAGTCGGTCACCCGCACCATGTTGCTGGAGAAGGTCTGGGAATACCATTTCGACCCCCAGACCAACGTCATCGACGTCCACATCAGCCGCTTACGTTCCAAGATCGACAAGGGCTTCGACACCGCGATGCTGCAGACGGTGCGCGGCGCAGGGTATCGGCTCGAGGGCTAAGACGCCTCGATGAAGCTTCCCTCCCTCTTTCGCCGCACGCCCTTCCGGCTGACGCTGCTGTTCCTCGCCCTGTTCGCAGCGGCGGCCAGCGCGATCCTGGCCTACGTTTATTTCGCGTCGGCGTCGGAGGCGGAAGCGCGCGCAACGAAGGATGTGCAGGTCGAGTTCGACGCCCTGACTGCCGTCTACAACACGCGCGGGGTCGACGCCCTGAATAGCGCCCTGGTCGAACGCACCATCCGGGGCGGCCCCTACCTCTATCTGCTGACCGACAAGGCGGGAGGGGTCGTGACGGGCAACCTCTCGGTGCTGCCATTCGATCCCGGGACGCAAACGCCGGGTATGGGCGACTGGAACACCTTCCGCCTGACCGCGACCGATGAACAGGGCCACGTCGAAGATCGCCGCTCCATCGGTGTCATCATGCCTCTGCAAAGCGGGGGCGACCTGTTCGTCGGTGAGGACATCGGCGACATCGAGGAGTCCCTGTCTCGCCTGACCCAAGCCTTGTGGCTGGCGATGGGCGGCGTTTTGCTGCTGGGCGCGACCGGTGGGTTGATCATCAGCCGTAACGTCGAGCGGTCTATGGGACGGC
>DASVTM010000192.1:0-1892 GCA_036387575.1 Brevundimonas sp. | reverse complement strand
ATATCGCTGTCGCCAACCTGCCCGGGGCGGGCGCTGCTTTCCGCATCTTCCTGCCCGCCGCCACCGCCGAGGAACTGGTCGAGGCCGCGCCGGTCGTAGCCAAGGTCAAGGCTGCGCCCCGTGATCTGTCCGGCGCGGGCCGCATCCTGTTCGTCGAGGACGAGGCCGCGGTGCGGGGAATAGCCGCCCGCCTGCTACGCCAGCGCGGCTATGAGGTCATCGAAGCCGCGGACGGCGAGGAAGCTCTCGCCCTGGCCGAGGAATGGGCGGGTCAGATCGACATGATGATCTCCGACGTCATCATGCCTGGCCTCGACGGTCCGTCCCTGCTCAAGAAAGCCCGCCAGTATCTGGGCGACGCGCCGGTGATGTTCATCTCGGGCTATGCCGAGAGCGATTTCTCCGACCTGTTGCAGGACGAAAAAGGCGTGTCCTTCCTGCCCAAGCCGTTGGATATCAAGACCCTGGCCGAACGCGTGAAGCAGGAACTGCACGCAGACTGAGCGCGTCCCCTGCCGTTTGGGCTTGCCGGTTCTGCCGAGTTGCTGACCAATGCGGTCCTGTCTCAGGAGCTTTCAATGATCGATCGTCGCCGTCTGATGCTGTCCGCCGCCGGCGTCGGCGTGGTTTCCGCCCTGCCGGTCGCGGGCTTCGCGCAGGTCAAGCCATCGGAAGCCGCACAGTCCGAAGCGGACGCGCGGCTGGACGCTTTGCTGACCGAATGGTTCTACGACGATCTGGAGCGACACCCGACGCAGGCCACAAGCCTTGGTATCGACAAGGACGAGCACGCCCATCTCGCCGGGCGGTTGGCCGATCTGAGCCTCTCTGCCGCTGCATCCGATAAGGCCCGGTCCGAAGCGCGCTGGGCGCAGCTGAAGGACTGGCCGACTGCCGGTTTGTCCGACGCATCGAAGGTTTCGCTGGCGGTCGCTCAGTTCCAGGCCGAAACAGCCGCCATCGAAGCGGCGCTGCCGTTCCTTGGCTCGCCCTATGTCGTGGCGCAGAACACCGGCAGCTACTTCCAGGTGCCGGATTTCATGGCCAACCAGCACCGTCTGGAATCAGCAGGCGATGCCGAAGCCTTCCTGTCCCGGCTTGAGGCCTTCGCGGTCAACGTCGATCAGGAGAACGAACGCATCCGCGCCGACGCGGACGAAGGTGTCATGCTGCCCGCCGTCATCATGGACAAGACCCTGACCCAGCTCCGGGCGCTGCGTGACATGCCGGCCGCGGACATGGCCATGGTACAGGCGCTGGTCCGCAAGACGGGCGAGAAATCCATCGCGGGAGACTGGGGCCCCCGCGCCGCTGTCATCATCGACGCCAAGGTCAAACCGGCCCTCGGCCGCCAGATCGAGCTGTTCGAAAGTCAGCGCCCTTCCGCGTCTGAGGACGTCGGGGTCTGGCGTTTCCCGCACGGGGAAGCGCTCTACAATCTCGGCCTGCGTCGTTCGACCACGACCACATACACCGGCGCGGAAATCCATGAGATTGGCCTGAAACAGGTCGCCTCCATCCAAGCCGAGATCGCCACGATCCTCGAAGGCCTCGGTATGACCGAAGGGACGGTGGGCGAGCGCGTCAACGCTCTGGGCAAGGACCCGCAGCATCTCTGGCCCAACACCGAAGAGGGCAAGGTTGCCCTGATCGCCTCGCTTAACGAGATGGTGGCCGCCGTCACGCCGCGTCTCCCTGAAGTGTTCTCGACACTGCCCAAGGCTCCGGTGGAAATCCGGCGCGTGCCGCCGTCCATCGAGATCGGCGCACCCGGCGGCTACTATCAGGCGGCGTCGCTGGATGGCTCGCGGGCGGGCGCCTATTACATCAACCTGCGCGACACGGCGAACCGTCCGAAATGGTCGCTGCCGACCCTGACCTATCATGAGGCG
>DASVTM010000191.1:0-5237 GCA_036387575.1 Brevundimonas sp. | reverse complement strand
GGGCAAGACCACGACGCTGCGGATGGTCGCCGGCCAGACCAAGCCCGACTCGGGTTCGATCCACGTGTTCGGAGCCGACGCCATCGCCGACCCCGTTGCGGCCAAACGGCTCATCGCCTGGCTGCCTGACGAGCCGATGCTCTACGACAAGCTGACGCCGATGGAATATCTGGAGTTCGTCGCCGGGCTGTGGGGCGTTGACGCCAAGGTCGCGCGCAAGCGGGCGCAGGAACTGCTCGAGTTTCTCGCCCTCTGGCCCCATCGCGGCGAGCGCTGCGAGGGCTTCTCGCGCGGCATGAAGCAGAAGGCGGCGTTGGCCGGCGCTCTGATCCACGAACCCAGACTGCTGATGCTGGACGAGCCCCTGACCGGGCTGGATGCCGCCATGGCGCGTCAGGTGAAGGACCTGTTGCAGGACCGCGTGCGGGCCGGCGCCACCGTCATCCTGACCACCCACATTCTTGACGTCGCCGAGCGCATGGCCGACCGCATCGGCATCATCCAGCATGGCAAGCTTCTGGCGGAGGGCACGCTGGATGAACTGCGCGCGAGATCGGGTCACGGCGGGGCGACGCTGGAGGACGTGTTCCTCGACCTCGTGGGCGCAGACGTCTCGTGATCAACGCCATCGTCCGGATGCTGCCGCCGGGATCCGTCGCCTGGCTGCTGGCCGCCGAGGTTCGGCTCGGCCTGCGCGGCATGGCCGGCAAACGCGGCGCCAGCGCGTCGAAGATCGTGCTGGCGATCATCAGCGTGATCGCCGTCGCCGGGGTCGTCATCGGCGGTCTGGCGCTGGGTTTCCTCGCCTCTCGCTGGCCCCTCCCCGTCACGCCTCTGTCGGCGCTGATCGTGGATGCGGCCTGCGTCGTGTTGTTCACCCTGATGCTGTCCCAGACGATCAATCTGGCGGTTCAGGCGCTGTATGAGCGCGGCGATCTCGACCTGCTGCTGTCCTCGCCTTTGAAGCCGCGTGTCGTTCTGACGGTGCGGGCGCTGGCCATCACGGTGGTCGCCTCGATCCTCTACATCGGTCTGGTTACGCCGTTCGTGATCACCGCCTCGGTGCTGGGCCGACCGGAATGGCTGTCGCTGTTCGTCGTCCTGATTGCGTTGGCTCTGGTGGCGACATCGCTCGGCATCCTCCTGACCATGGCTCTGTTCGCCCTCATCGGTCCTCGCAAGACGCGGGTGGTGGCTCAGGTTCTGGCGGCGGTCGTGGGTGGCGTGATGTTCGCCCTCAGCCAAGTGTACAACCTGACCCGCAATGAGGACGGGGGCTCATCCGGTGTGACCGGCTTCATGCTGGGCCTGACAGACAGCCCGCTGCTCGCACCAGACGGCCTGCTCGCCTGGCCAGTGCGCGCCCTGACCGCCAGCCCCGTTCCCTTGATCGCCATTGGCGCCATCGGCCTCATCCTGTTCGTTGCCGTGGTGCAGATTCTCGGTCCCCGCTTCGCCAGCGACGCGGCCACGGCCGTCGGCGAGAAGTCTACGCCTGCCAGAACGAAAGGCGCAGACGGTGCTTTCGCGGATGGACTGAGCCGCGCGATGGTCAGGAAGGAATTGCGACTGCTGGCCCGCGATCCCCAGCTCATCAGCCAGATCCTGCTCCGGCTGATGTATCTGGCGCCGCTTGGGTTCGTCATGTTCAGGAACGCCCACGCAGGAACTGCGTCGATCTTTGGCGGCGCCGGCATCGTCTTCATGGCCGGTCAGCTGGCCGGGAGCTTCGCCTGGATCGCCATCTCGGCCGAGGACAGCCCCGACCTGCTGCGTTCCGCGCCCATTGATCGTGGCCTTGCCGACCGTGCCAAGCTGATCGCAGCCTTGATCCCGACGTTCGCCCTGACCGGACTGGCGATCCTGGGCTTCGCCTTCCTGGCGCCGCTGTCGGCGATCGTCGTGGCGATCGGCTGTATCTGCTCTGCGGTCAGTTCGGGCCTGGTTCAGGTCTGGCGACAGAAACCCGCCACTCGCAAGGCCTTCAACCAACGCCAGCGCGGCTCCGTCCTGATCAATCTCGTGGAGTTCATCATCCAGGGCGGGTGGGCGGCCGCCACTGCACTCGCGCTCGTCGGTCAGATTTGGGGAGCCGTCCCTGCCGTACTGGCAATCCTGTTGACCCTCGCCTTGCGCCGGTCACCAGAGCAGCGCTGGGCCACCTGACACCACGTTTTCACCTTCGGCGAGCGCCTGATTTGGCTCGCGGAAGAGCGGCAAGCCCTCACCAAATTGTACGCTGTGTCGGGAACTTGGCATATGCGAAAACATTGATGTGTACAGCCCAGCTAAGCGGTCGGAGTGCGCACCATGAAGATCGCCCAGATCACACCTCTGTACGAGGCCGTTCCTCCGAAGCTCTATGGTGGGACGGAGCGGGTTGTCGCTCATCTGACTGACGCCCTTGTCGATCTGGGCCACGAGGTGACGTTATTCGCCAGTGCAGACGCTCGAACAAAGGCGCGCCTGATACCGGTGCGCGATCAAGCGATCCGTCTCGACCCCGCCCCACTGAAGTCTGACCTCGCCGCGCACATGACGATGCTGGCCCAGGTCCTGGACCAGGCCGACCAGTTCGACATCATCCATTTCCATACGGACATGATCCATTTCCCGATGTTCCGCGCCATCGCCGACAAGACCGTGACGACCCTGCACGGTCGGCTCGACATGAAGGACCTGCCCGAGGTCTACAAACGCTGGACCGAGTACGCTTTGATCTCAATTTCCGACGACCAGCGGCGGCCGCTGTCGTTCGCCAACTGGAAGGCCACGGTTCACCACGGCATGCCCGCCGAACAGTACAGATTCTCAGCCAAATCGGACGGCTACCTCGCGTTCCTCGGCCGCATCTCGCCCGAGAAACGCCCGGACCGGGCGATCGAGATTGCCACCAGGCTCGGCAAGCGCCTGAAGCTGGCGGCCAAGGTCGATGCCGCCGACCGGGTCTATTACGAGGAGAAGATCAAGCCTCTGATCGATGGCAATCCGCTTATCGAGTTCGTCGGCGAGATCGGCGATCACCAGAAGTCCGAGTTCCTCGGCGGCGCCGAAGCCCTGTTGTTCCCGATCGACTGGCCCGAGCCATTCGGTCTGGTGATGATCGAGGCCATGGCCTGCGGCACGCCGGTCATCGCCTTCAAATGCGGCTCGACCACAGAGATCATCGAAGACGGCGCCACGGGCTATCTGGTGGACACCATGGAACAGGCGATCGCCGCCGCCGACAGGGTCGGTCTCCTGGACCGCGAAGCCATACGCGCCCGCTTCGAACTGCGCTTCTCGGCAACGGCGATGGCGAGGCGTTATCTCGACGTCTACGGGGACCTGCTGGCCAAGCGGCCATTTGCGGAAGCACCTCTCACTGATGTCGTTACGCCAATCCGCCCCTCGGCAAGCCGGGAAGCTTTGCCGCTGCAGGCTGATCCAGCAAACTCCGCTCTTACGCCGGTCCAGGCTGAACCGTTGATCGTCTCAGCCATTTGAGGATCAAGCGGCCAGCAAGCGCCTCATTTGGGTGGGACGATTCAGGCGACCCGAAGCCGCATGCGGAGTTCCCATGGACGATAACTATTCGGTCCAGACCACGGCCGCAGAGAGCGCCGAAGTCGGAGGTCTGGATACCCTTCAGGCCCTCAAGGACGGTGACACCTTTCTGGTCGCCGACGGCTGGGGCGATCTGAAGGGCGGGGCCGACGGCCTGTTCGATAACGATACACGTCTGCTGTCCCGGTTCCAGATGACCGCAGGCGCGGCCCGGCCTTCGCGGCTGTCGTCAGGCGTGTCGCGAGACAACGTCTTCTTCACCGCCCATTCGACCAACCGCCCCCTGCCCCCGATGGGTGGGCGTTCAGCGCCGGCCGGTGTGCTGCATATCGAGCGCCGTCGTTTCGTGTGGAACCGGCGCATGTTCGAGCGGGTGCGGATGGTCAACCACGGCATCGAGGATGTCCTGCTCCCGCTGGCGTTCGATTTCGCCGCCGACTTCGCCGACATCTTTCAGGTGCGTGGCACCCTGCGAGAGAAGCGCGGCACAGTTCATACCCCGACCCACGACGGTCGCCGGGTCACCTTCCGCTATACCGGCCTCGACGATGTCGAGCGCCAGAGCTGCCTGTCCTTTTCGGAACCTCCCGCACGCCTCAGCGGGACCAGAGCCGAGTTCATGTTCAGCTTGCCCATGGGCAAACGGCTGGACCTGTACATCGAGTGCGGAGGCGAAGCCTGTTCGACGCCCGATCCCATCCGGTGGCGTGAGAACGCCGTGGCCGCGCGGCTCTCCATGCGCAGTCGCCGCCGACGCGGGGCCTCCCTGCGTGGCCCGCGCAGTCCCCTGTTCAACGCCTGGCTAGATCAGTCGCGCGCCGACATCGCCCTGCTGACCACCGACCTGCCGACGGGCCCGTACCCCTATGCGGGGACGCCGTGGTTCTCGACCCCGTTCGGGCGCGACGGCATCCTTACGGCCTGGCAGATGCTGTGGCTCGACCCGTCGCTGGCCAAGGGCGTGCTGACCTATCTGGCCTCGCGTCAGGCGACGGAGGTCTCGGCCTTCCACGACTCCGCCCCCGGCAAGATCATGCACGAGACGCGCGGTGGCGAGATGAGCGCTCTGCACGAGGTGCCGTTCGGCCTCTACTACGGCGGTGTCGACACCACCTGCCTGTTCGTCGGTCTCGCCGGCGCCTATGCCAAACGAACCGGCGATCTGGAGCTGATCCGCAAGCTCTGGCCCAGCCTGATCGCCGCCACGGAGTGGATGCGCGACTATGGCGACAGCAACGGCGACGGCCTGATCGACTATGCGCGCGGCGCGGATACGGGCCTGTCCAATCAGGGCTGGAAGGACTCCGAGGACTCGATCTTCCACCGCGACGGGCACTTCCCCAAGGGTCCGATCGCCCTGCTGGAGGTTCAGGGCTATGCCTATGCGGCATGGCTGGCGATGGCTGACCTCGGCGCCCGGCTGGGCGACGCCAGAGCGCAGGCCTGGGAAGATCATGCCCATGAGGTTCGCTTCCTGGTCGAGGACAAGTTCTGGATGGAGGACGAGGGCTTCTACGCCATCGCCCTCGACGGCGACGGCGAGCAATGCCGCTCGATCGGCTCGAACGCCGGGCATCTGCTCTTCAGCGGCTTGCCGTCCAAGGACCGCGCGGCTCGCGTCACCCGCCGCCTGCTGTCCAGCGAGTTCCGCAGCGGCTGGGGCCTCAGAACCCTCGCAAAGGGTCAGGCTC
>DASVTM010000190.1:0-3844 GCA_036387575.1 Brevundimonas sp. | reverse complement strand
GGAACACTGGCCGAGCGCATCCGCGCAGGCGGCGCAGGCATCCCTGCCTTCTTCACCGCCACCGGCGTCGGCACGCTCGTCGCCGAGGGCAAGGAAGTGCGCAATTTCAATGGCCGCGACTACGTCATGGAGACCGGCCTCGTCGCCGATCTGGCCATCGTCAAGGCGTGGAAGGCGGACGAGCGCGGCAACCTGGTGTTTCGCAAGACTGCCCGCAACTTCAACCCGATGATGGCCACGGCGGGCAAGGTCACCATCGTCGAGGTCGAGGAAATCGTGCCGACCGGCTCGCTTGATCCGGACAGCATCCACACCCCCGGAATCTACGTCGATCGCCTGTTCAAGGGCACGTTCGAGAAGCGCATCGAGCAACGTACTGTCCGTCAGAAGGAGGTCGCGTAACCATGGCCCGCACCCGCGAACAACTCGCCGAACGCGCCGCGCAGGAACTGCAGGACGGCTTCTACGTGAACCTCGGCATCGGTATTCCGACGCTGGTCGCCAACTACATTCCCGACGGCATGGAGGTCACGCTCCAGTCTGAGAACGGCATGCTTGGCATGGGCCCGTTCCCGTACGCGGGCGACGAGGACCCCGACCTGATCAACGCAGGCAAGCAGACGATCACCGAGATTCCCGAAAGCGCCTATTTCAGCTCGGCGGACAGCTTCGCCATGATCCGTGGAGGGCACATCAATCTCTCGATCCTCGGCGCGATGGAAGTGGCCGAGAATGGTGACATCGCCAACTGGATGATCCCCGGCAAGCTGGTGAAGGGTATGGGCGGGGCGATGGATCTGGTCGCAGGCGTCAAGCGCGTGGTCGTGGTCATGGATCACGCCAACAAGCACGGCGAGTCCAAGGTGCTGAAATCCTGCACCCTGCCCCTGACCGGCACGGGCGTAGTCAGCCGCATCATCACCGATCTGGCCGTGTTCGACGTCAAGCCGGACGGCGCAGGTCTGGACTTGGTCGAACTGGCCGAGGGCGTGACGCTGGACGAGGTCGCGGCCAAGACACAGGCAACCTACACCGTTTCACCATCGCTGGCGGGATGATGTAAGCTTGGCGTACGCCACCCCCGCGGCGCACCCGACCGATTTATCGAGCGGGGATCGCGGCGGGGGTGGTGTTGGCGCTCGCAGTCCAGTCGACGATCTGGGCGTTCAGATCGCGCGATGCGATGTCGAACGCCGAGACGATGGCCGCGACGCGGTTCTCAGTGGCCGGTTGAGACACCGTGAAGACCTGCTCGTCGGCCACGGAACGCTCAGGCAAGACGGTCATCCGAGCCCGCGCAGTGATCACTACGGTGGGTATGCCGCCGGCGACGTCATAACGGGCCTCGAAGGTGGTCACGTTCACGCTCAACACTCGTGTCGAGATGCCGGGCTCGCGCCTACTGATGAGGCGCACCCTGTCAGGCTGGGCGTTGAAGGCGTTCTCAAGGCTGTCGTTAAACAGGGTTTCGGCGGGCGAAACCCAGCGCGCGCCCTTGATGTAAGACGTTTCGTTACCGGTGACGCCAAGGATACGATCGCCCTTGGCGGCCTCCGGGAAGTCGATCCGGCGCAACGCAACTGACGAAGGCTGCGCGGCTGTCGCCTGGGATGAAGCCGGTGGCTGGATGTCCGCGCCGAAGCGATACAGTTGCACCGGGTCAGGCGAGGACAACAACGAGCAACCCGACAGCATCAGGGCGATAGCCGTGGCGGCGAGAACAGTCTTGGAAGCAAGACGGGTCGGGATCATGGCTGGACCTCGATTTCCTTGGATGCGGGACGACCGATGAAGTCACGCGGGCTGGCGCGGACATCATCGATGAGGCTCTGCAGCGAGGCGGTGGCCTCGTTCAGTTCTTCGATGGTCTGGGTCAGTTGCGGCAGACCTGTGGTCGAGAACTCCCCGAGCGGCCGTTCCAGACCGCTGACCGATCGATTGATCGAGGCGATGGCGACCTGCGCGTCCTGCGTCGCCTTGTTGATGTTTGCGATTGCTTGACGACCGTCTCCATTCACGACCGTCCGGGCGTCGACAGCCAGCTGACGGTACTCTTCGACCGCGGCATTGGCCTTGGCCAGCGCACCTTCCAATTCCTTGAACATCCCCTTGCGGGTTTCCAACTCGGTGGACAGGGTCTCGATGTTCTTCAGACTGGTCGAGAAGGACCGGATATTGTCATCCGACATGACCCGATTGATCCGGTTCAGCGCGTCTACCGTCTGAGCCAGAACAGTGCCCGAGCCCGAAAGCAATTCTGCAATCGGGGACGGCTGGCTCTGGATCACGGGGATGACGTTTTCAGGATACTGGGTCTTCAGCAGGGCGCTTCCTTCGGTGCCGGCGGTGATCTGAATGTAGTTCAGTCCGGTGATGCCTTGCGGTTCCAGCTGGGCGCGTGAGGAGACGCGGACCGGGGTGGTGCCGTTGAGGCGCACACGCGCTATGACCTGATCGCCCTTCTGCGGGTCCAGATTCAGGTCCGTGACCTCACCGACACGGATACCATTGAAGTGGACCTCGCCGCCCTCTGATAGTCCACGCACGGGTCCGTAGAACACGATGTCATAGACGTCGTAGTCCTTGTTGAACTGCAGTCTGGCCAGCCAGATCGTGAACACCGCCAGCGCCATAAGCAGGGCGACGGTGGCGATGCCGACGGCGGCGTAGTGTGCGTCTCTTTCCATCTCGGGTCCGCTCTCCTCAGGCGGCTGTCTTGGTGGCCGCGCGTCCGCGAGGCCCCAGGAAGTATTCCTTGATCCACGGATGATCGGAACGCTCCAGTTCCTGAACCGTGGCCTTTTCGACGATACCCTTGTCCGCCAGAACCGCGACCTTGTCGCAGATGGCATAAAGGCTATCGAGGTCGTGGGTAATCATGAAGACCGTCAGGCCCAGATCGTCCGAAAGCGTCCGGATCAGGTCGTCAAACGCCGCCGCGCCAATCGGGTCGAGCCCCGCAGTCGGCTCATCGAGGAACAGCAGTTCGGGATCCAGCGCCAGCGCCCGCGCCAGACCGACGCGTTTGCGCATGCCGCCAGATAGTTCGGATGGCTTCTGGTGGTGAGACTCCGGCTTCAGACCGACCATGGCGATCTTCATCTCGGCCAATTCGCGGATGGTCTCTCGCGGCAGCCTGGTGTGCTCGACCAACGGGGAAGCGACGTTCTCGAGTACGCTCAGCGACGAGAACAGGGCGCCCTGCTGGAACAAAGTCCCGGTGCGGCGCTCGATGTCCGCCGACTCTTCCGACGTGAGGCTCGTCGTGTCGTGCCCGAAGATGCGGATCGCACCGCCATCGGGCTCCTTGAGGCCTATGATGGTGTTGAGCAGCACGGTCTTGCCGGTGCCGGATCCCCCAACCACCCCCAGAACCTCGCCGCGCCGGACGTCCAGGTTCAGGCCCTCGTGGATCACCTGCTCGCCGAACTGGCTGCGCAGATCGCGCACCTCGATCAGGTTTTCAGGCTGCTTGTCGTTAGCGGCCTTGTCAGGCGCGTTGTCCGGAGTGTTCGCCTCGCTCACAGGTTCAGCTCCAGGAAGATCAGGGCGAAGACGGCGTCGAGGAAGATGATGGCGAAGATGGCCTGAACCACGGCGGCCGTGACCCGGCGCCCCAGGCTCTCGACGTCGCCCGCGACCGACATGCCTTGCCGACAGCCGATGGCGGCGATGACGATGGCGAACACCGGAGCCTTGACCATGCCCACCATCAGGTGAGTCGCCATCGTATTGTCCTGGCTCATCTGCTGGAGGAAGAAGGCCGGGCCGTAGCCGAGCTGGCTCCAGGTCACCAGCATACCGCCCAAAAGCCCGGCGAGAATGCCGATGAACGTCAGCAACG
>DASVTM010000189.1:0-4944 GCA_036387575.1 Brevundimonas sp. | reverse complement strand
CGGCGTCGAGATTGTTGTGCGGACGCTAACCGCCCGTTCCGCGTACATCGACTTGCGATCCAGCGGCAGGCCGCTTGGACCCGGCCGACGTTTCTGGGCCACCGTCTGATAGACCAGCACCGAACCGCGCTCGAAGCTCTTCTTGAACAGGGCGAAATAGATCAGCCACAGACGGGTGCGGGCCTCGCCGACGAGGGCGTAAGCGTCTTCGCGCTTCTCGTAGAGGCGGTCTTCCCAGTGCTTGAGCGTCAGTTCGAAATGTTCGCGCATATCCTCGACGTCCAGCGTCTCGAAGCCGAGACGGCCGAGGTTGGTCACCGTCATGCCGATGGTGTCCAGTTCTCCTCCCGGGAAGATGAAGCGGGTGATGACCTTGGTCGTGTCCGTCGGCTTGATTGGATCGCGCCCGCCGCGTCGCACCGAGGCCTGGTGGAAATACAGGCCGCCCGGTTTCAGCAGGCGCTTCATCTCGAGGAAGTGGCGTTCGTGGTTGGCGAAGCCGACGTGTTCGAACATCTCCACCTGCGAGATGGCGTCGAAGGTTCCGCTCTCGGTGATGTGGCGATAATCCTTGAGCTCGAGGGTGATCTTGTCCTCGAGCCCCATGGCCTTGACCTTGGCACGACCGAAATCGAGCTGGGCCTGTGACAGGGTGACGCCATGAACGGTGACGCCGTAGTTCTTCGCCGCCCAGCACGACAGGCCCGCCCAGCCGCAGCCGACGTCGAGCAGCTTCTGGCCCGGCTGCAGGCGCAGCTTGCGGCAGATGCGGTCCAGCTTCTCTTCCTGGGCCGCTTCCAACGTCGCGTCGTGATCGGTGAAATAGGCGCTGGAGTAGACCATCTCCGGATCGAGGAAGAGCCGGTAGAAGTCGTTGCCGACATCATAGTGAAACTGGATGAAATCCTGGTCGCTGCGCCCGGCCTTGTCGGCGCCGATGCCGTCGTTGCCGGTCTTGTCCCATTCCGGAAGCTGGGTCGCCCCCGCGTCGGACCCACCCAACAGGAAGGGGATGGCCATCTTCGCAATGAGAAGCTTGTCGGCGCGTTTGGCCAGATGGACAGCGCGGCCATGATCCCAGCGATCGGCGGCTTCCAGTGGGCTTCCGCCCTCGATCCGCATGTCGCCCGTGGCGAACATCTCGAACAGGGTCATCAGGCCGGGCTTGAGGATCAGGCGGCGCACGGCGGACGGGCGGGCGATGACAATCTGTATGTCGTCGCGCGCATTGGGTCCAAGCGGCAGGACCTCACCGTTCCACAGACGCAGGGACAGGTCAGCCTGCAGCAGGTCGGCGATATGAGCGGTGATGCGGCGCGCGGCGATGATGCGGCTGTCGGCGTCGGTCGTCATATGAAGGTCTTCCTGTTCGCGTCTTGCGGTTCTTTGCACGGTCGTGTTGCAACCCGCCAGAGACGGTCGCGATTTCAAGCGCTCGCCATGCCGGGAGTGAAGCGCAGAGGCCCTGCGGCGGGCTTTTCAGGCGATTGCGGACCGGTTTGTCGTTGACTCGAAGGTCGCTGTCCGTATATGTCGCCGCTCTTCGCCCGCTGGGTCATCCGGCGGGCGCATCCTTTTTTGCGTTACGCTGAGGCTTCAACATGTACGCGGTGATCAAGACCGGCGGCAAGCAGTACCGGGTCCAACCGGGCGACACGATCGTGGTCGAAAAGCTGGACGGCGATGCTGGCTCGGAGCTGAAGTTCGACAGCGTCCTGATGCTGGGCGGCGATAACGGCGTCACGCTCGGCGCTCCGCTGATCGACGGTGCCTTCGTCGGCGCGACCCTGATCGAAACCCGCAAGGGTGAGAAGGTCAAGATCTTCAAGAAGACCCGTCGTCAGGGCTACCGCCGTACCAACGGCCACCGCCAGATGGAATCGGTCTTGCGCATCACCGGCATCGACGGCGCCGGCGAAACGTCCAAGTGGGACGGCGAAATCAGCCTGATCACCAAGGCCGAAATCAACCTGCGCGCCCGTGGCCTCGCTAAACGCGAAGCCGGTTCGGACCTCGGTTCGACTGAAACGGTCGTCACCGATCATGACGGCGCCCACGTCGACGCAGTCGTCGTCGAAAGCTCCGCACCCGCCAAGAAGGCCCCGGCGAAGAAGGCTGCAAAGCCCGCCGAGACCGACGAAGCTTAAGAATAACCCGCGCTTCGCAGCGTGACCCACACGACCGCGCTCAAGTAGGCCGCAAGGCCGGTAGCGCAACGAAGAGAGAGTTCAGATGGCTCACAAAAAATCCGGTGGTTCGTCGCGTAACGGTCGCGACTCCCATTCCAAACGCCTTGGCGTGAAGAAATACGGCAGCGAAAACGTGCTGGCGGGCAACATCATCGTGCGTCAGCGCGGTACCCAGTTCCACCCGGGCGTGAACGTCGGCCTTGGTCGCGACCACACTCTCTTCGCGCTCGAACACGGCGTGGTGAAATTCACCAAAAAAGCCAATGGCCGCTGTTACGTGTCCATTCTTCCGGCCAACGACGTGGCCGAAGCGGCGATCGCCGCCGAGTAGCGCGAACCGGTTTTTCGGATCGCGTTGCTCTCCAAAGCAGCCGATCCGGACCAGGGAAATATTCCGCGGGGAGTCTGGATCACCAGGCTCCCCGTTTGCGTTCCCCGCCTTGAAGTCCGCCCGAGCCCTCCAAGGAGGCGGACCGACCCGGCGAATGACAGCTGAAAGTGGCCACCGGTTTCAGCGCCCGTCATTCGCCAAACAAGTATGAGGCGACGACACCATGTGCATCATCGAAACCTCCCCGGTCATCGAGACCCGGCGTCTGGTCCTGCGCGCACCTGCACCACAGGACGTGAGCCGTATCGCGGCCATGGCAAACGACCGCGATATCGCGCGGATGACCTGCCGCATGCCTCATCCGTTCGGGACAGGTGACGCCGAAGAGTTCGTTATCGCCGTCGCGGGTCAGAACCCGGCCAAGGCTTCCACCTTCCTGATCGAACACGAGGACGCAGGTCCTGTCGGCGTCATCGGCCTGTTCGAGAACGGGGATCTGGCGCCTGAAGCGGGCTACTGGATCGGCCGCGACTTCTGGGGGCGGGGCTTCGCTACCGAGGCGCTGGAAGGCGCCCTGGTCTGGGCCAGCCGCAAGTGGAAGCGCCGCGCCATGATGGCCGGGCATTTCGCCGACAACCCGGCCTCGGGTCGCGTGCTGGAAAAGGCGGGGTTTCTCTACACCGGCGAAACCCGCAAGCCGTTCAGCCGAGCCCGCCAGACGACGGCGGACATGCGGATGATGGTCTGGCTGGCCTGACCGGCCAGACCTGTCGCCGGGCCTAGCCGCCGAGGCTAGGTCCGAACACGGCGACGGCGCCGATCAGACCCGCGACGATCGCCAAACCTGCGCCGGCGACGAAGGCGATGACCGTGCGGTTGCGACGGCGACGCATGCCGCCGGTCTTGACCGAGCGGATGATGACGGACGGCGATCGATCGAAGGCTTCCGAACCGCTGATGTTGTGCTGGGACATTGACGCGCTCCCCCTACTGAGTTGGCAGACTGAAAATTGACCCCGCGCCTCTCAGGAGTCTGACAAAGGGACGCGGGGTCAGCAAGGGACTTTCGGTGGGGCCAAACAAAGGCGAACGTCGCTCACCCACCAATCCGTGATCGGAGGACTGTCGGTCTTCGAGCTCGATCAGCCGCAGAAGACAGGCTCGCCGCTGTAGGCGATATAATAGCCGGTCGCCGGGTCATAGGAACGATATTCGGCGCAGCACCAGTTGATCCGCTGGGGATTACGCTCGCCCTGGCCATACCGGGCGCGGTCCTGGGAATGGTCGTGACCATAGCGGTCGCGGTAACTCGCGCCTGCGGAATATCGGCCATAGCCGCCACCGGAATAGACGACGTCTGGCCGACCGTACTCTCCGTAATGGACGACCCGGTCGGCATGATACGGCGACTGGCGCTGTATGTCGCCACGCCGCCAGGACCTGCGCTGGTCGCGCCAGCCGGCGTCGCAGTCGGTGCGGCCCCGGTCCCAGTAGGCATCGCAGCGATAGTCGCCGGGACGATCGACCTGACCCTGATGGCTCCTGTCGTAGCGGCGCTCGTAGTGGGGGCGGCCGCAGCGGTCGCCACACACCGCAGCCTGCTGATAGCCATAGAAATCCTGCGCCCCTCCGGGCTGGTAGCCATAGACCTGGGCTACTGAAGGATCAGCGGCGAACAGCAGCGGGGCGGCAAGCGCAAGAGCGGCCCAGGTCGAGATCTGACGCGAATAAACAGACATGGTTAACGCCTCCAGTCGGTCGAAAACCCGTCAGGGCGATCCGCCGTGTTGATGGATTACGCCTACAAGGTGACGGAGATCATCCGGCCGCCGCGCGTCTCGACGCGGCGCATGAGCACGATACGTTCGCCTCCGGCGCTGACCGGAGCGATGATGAACCAGCTGCCGTCCGGCAGGCCGGTCAGGCTGAAGCGGCCGTTGGCGCAGGTCGCCGACCGAACGAAGGAGCGGTAGTCCGCGTTCGGATCGGCCATGGTGCGGGCGCGAACGATGGCCTCTGGAATGGCGGCGGAGTCGGTCGATCCGTAAAGCGTGTGGAACCTTGCCCGCGTGTAGGGGGTGTCAGGCGTTAGAGCGACAGAGCCGGTGCAGGCATAGGCGGTCCCGTTACGGGTGAAAGCGATCCGACCTTCGATCGAGTTCGATCCCGGACGTGTCGACCAGCCGAAAGCGTCAGTATTGAACGAGGCGGACGGCGGGGGCGGTGCGTACATGCCGCCGCCTGTGGTTGGCGCACAGCCTGCGGCCGCAATCGCCAGAAGGGTCAGGGAGGCGGCCAGAGCGGGGCGGCCGAAACGCGCTTGCATCGACATGGCGGGTCCTTTTTACGCAGCGCCGCAGTTTCCCCAATCAGGGGTAAGCGCGAACAGATCTCAGTCATAACCCCAACGCGCCCCCCAAGGTC
>DASVTM010000188.1:0-2985 GCA_036387575.1 Brevundimonas sp. | reverse complement strand
TCAGATCCAGCCTGAGCGGATGCGCTCCGACATCACGGCGCTGGTCGGCTTCGGCACCCGACACACCCTGTCGCAGACCGATTCGGACACGCGCGGCATCGGCGCCGCCCGACGCTGGGCCGAGAGCCAGTTGCGGACCATCTCGACCGAATGCGGCGGCTGTATCGAGATCGCCCTGCCCGCCGACACAGTGACAGGCCGCCGCGTCCCCACCCCGACCGAGGTCGTCAACGTTCTGGGCATCCAGAAGGGCACCGGCGACTCGAAGCGGGTCATCGTCATCTCGGGCCATATCGACAGCCGCGTCACCGACGTCATGGACTTCACCTCAGACGCGCCGGGCGCCAACGACGACGCCTCGGGCGTCGCTGCCGTGCTCGAAGCCGCTCGCGTCCTGTCGAAGCAAAAGTTCGACGCCACCCTCGTCTATGCTGTCCTGTCCGGAGAGGAGCAGGGGTTGCTGGGCGGCAAGATCCTGGCCGACTATGCCAAGGCTCAAGGGTGGGTCGTCGAAGCCAACCTCAACAACGACATCGTCGGTAACTCCGAAGGCCAGTCGGGCGTGCGAGACACGACCCGCATCCGCGTCTTCTCCGAAGGCACCAAGACCGTCGAGACGCACGAACAGGCGGCGACTCGCCGCTATAACGGCGGCGAGCTGGACAGTTCCTCGCGCAACCTCGCCCGCTTCGTCGACAGCATCGCCGACCGCTACCTGACCAATTTCGATGTCGAGATGATCTATCGCACCGACCGGTTCGGACGCGGTGGCGATCAGGTCGAAATGCTCAAGGCCGGCTTCCCCGCCGTCCGCATCACCGAGGGCGCCGAGAACTATGACCGCCAGCATCAGGACCTCCGCACCGAGAACGGCACCGTCTATGGCGACACCATCGAGGGCGTCGACTTCGCCTATCTGGGTCAGGTCGCCCGGCTGAACATCGTCACCATGGCCGCCATGGCCAAGGCCCCCACCGTCCCGACCGAGGTCGCCATCACCGGCGCCGTCCTGCCCGACACCACAGTCAAGTGGAGCGCCGTCCCGGGCGCTGCGGGTTACCGCGTCTGGTGGCGTGCGACGACCGCACCGCAGTGGACCAACAGCCGCTGGGCGGGTGAGGCCACGACGCTGGTGCTAAAGGACATCCCGATCGACGACTATTTCTTCGGCGTCTCGTCGGTTTCGGCTGACGGCTACGAGAGCCCGATCGTCTTCCCCGGCCCGGCCGGCGCCTTCGTCTCCGAAGCGCCCCCGACGCCGCCAGCCGCCTGATGCCCACGACGACAGGCGACCGCACCAGGGTCGCAGTGATGATCTCGGGCGCCGGATCCAACATGGCCGCCCTGATCGACGCCGGTCAGACGCCGGACAGCCCCTATCAAGTGGTGCTGGTCGTCTCCAACAAGCCCGACGCCGGAGGCCTGCACATCGCCGAGGCCAAAGGCGTTCGGGCCGTCGCCGTCGATCATCGAGACTTCCCCAAGGACCGCGAAGCGCACGAACGCGCCATCGACGCCCTTCTGGCCGAGGCCGACGTCCAGATCATCGCTCTTGCCGGTTATATGCGTGTTCTGACGCCGTATCTGGTCCAGCGTTGGGAGGGGCGGATGATCAACGTCCACCCGTCGCTGCTGCCGCTCTATCCCGGACTCGACACCCACGCCCGCGCCATTGCAGCGGGCGACGCCGAAGGCGGATGTACGGTCCACATCGTCACCGACGGCGTCGACGAAGGTCCTGTGCTTGGTCAGGCCCGCGTGCCGATCCTGCGGGGCGACACTCCCGATGCGCTCGCCGAGCGTGTCCATGTTGCGGAGCATCAACTCTACCCGCGCGTGCTGACCGAGCTTTGCCGCAGCCTGCATTAGCTTTTTGTAATGCGGCCACTTACCCCGCGACAAAACGTCTCGGCGGGACCAGTCTCCGCGCCGTATCAACAGGCGTATCCCCCCAATGAACCGTCACGCGTCCCTTCTCGCCACCGCTGCGGTGGCGCTGGTCCTGTCCACGCCCGCCTTTGCGCAGCAGTCCAGCTCAGCCACTGCTCCGGCCGCCACATCCACCTCCAACCATGCCGTCATCGGCGACTGGGGCTTCGATCCCTCCAGCATGGATGTGACGACCAAGCCCGGTAATGACTTCAACCGCTACGCCTCGGGCGGCTGGCTCGACGCCACCACCATCCCGGCGGACCGCCCGTCGTGGAGCGTCTGGGACGTGATCTACGATCAGGGCCAGGAGCAACTGAAGGCGATCATCGCCAACAGCGCCGCCCACCCCGGGTCTTCGCCCGAAGCCCAGCGCATCGGCGACTTCTACGCCAGCTACATGGACGAAGCCGCAGTCAACGCGCTCGGCGCCAAGCCGCTGGAACCCGGTCTGGCCGCCATCCGCGCCGCCCATGACCGCACCGACATCGCCAAACTGATGGGTGAGAGCTTCGGCCGGGCGGGCAACAGCCTGTTCACGATCTACATCGACTCAGACCTCAAGGCGCCCGACACCAACAGCGCCTATCTGGGCCAGTCCGGCCTCGGCCTGCCCGACCGCGACTACTATCTGGAAGCGTCCTTCGCCGACAAGAAGACCGCCTATCAGGCCTATGTCGCCCAGATGCTCGGCAAGATCGGCTGGGCTGACGCCGACAAGGCCGCCGCCGACATCGTCGCTTTCGAGACGAAGATCGCCGAGAAACACTGGACCCGCGCCCAGTCGCGCGAGATGGACGACACCTACAACGCCATGACGCTGGCCGAGGTCGCCGCCTATGCGCCCGGCTTCGACTGGGCCGCATGGTCCACTGCAGCCGGCATTCCGGCCACCGCCCACACCGTCGTCGGCGAGAAAACCGCCTTTCCGGAACTGGCGCGCATCTTCGCCGAGACAGACCTCGACACGCTGAAAGCCTATGAGGCCTTCCACTACGTAGATCAGTCGGCGTCGGTCCTGTCGTCCGACTTCGTCGACGCCCGCTTCGCCTTCCG
>DASVTM010000187.1:0-4441 GCA_036387575.1 Brevundimonas sp. | reverse complement strand
GCGGTCTCGTGAACTGCGGATGCTCGAGAAGCCCGTCCTCGAAGCTGTCGTCTCCCGCGCTCGCGTCATTGCCGAGAACCCCCGGAACCAGACGCACGCACGCCTCGATGGCCACCATCGCCGCCGCCTCGCCACCGGCGAGAACCGCGTCTCCGACGGAGACTTCCTCGAACCCGCGTGCGTCTAGCACCCGCTGATCCACCCCCTCGAACCGGCCGCAGAGGACGGTGATACCGTCCGCCACCCCTCCTTGCAGAGGAAAGACCCACTCTTTCACTCGCGCCTGCGTCTGGGGCCGACCGCGTGCGCTCATGTACAAAAGCGGCCGGGACGACGCCGCAACACTGTCCAGTGCCCGGGCCACCACGTCCGCTTTGAGTACCTGTCCGGGGCCGCCACCCGCAGGGGTGTCGTCCAGGAAGCCGCGCTTATCTTCGGAAAAGTCCCGAATGTCCAGCGTTTGCAGACTCCACAGCCCCTTCTCACGCCAAGCCGTGCCGATCAGCGAGACGCCGAGCGGCCCGGGAAAGGCCTCGGGGAACATGGTCAGGACAGTGGCGGTGAAGGGCGGACGTGGGGTCATGACCGCCTTTAGCGCCTGAAGGGGACGAAAATCCACGCCTGCGCTTCGGCTATCCCGGCAGAAGCGTTTCGGCCTGCAGCCTCTGCACCCATCTGGCGGTCCGTTCGCGCAGTTCATCCTTACGCCGCATCTCCGAGAGATCGGTGGGCAGGCGGTCCAGTTGCTCGAAGCGGAAATCCTCGGGCGAATGGGCGCTCCATGCCGTCTGCAGGGACGGATCGCGACCGCCGCCCGTCTTGAGCGTAAACCAGAGGCCGTTCTGACGCGTGTCGATATGGCGGCTCTGACCGACCCAGACCTGACCCGTTGCGGTACAGATGACGGCGTATACGCCAGCAACGGTCGGACGATCCTTGTACTCGGCGATCAAGGCTTTGCGGGCGGCGGCGTTCATATCGGGCTTCCTGTTTTACCCGGGCACAATAGCCTTAATTTTAACCCGGGTAAATAGATTAGGAAATCCAGCTATTGCGGCACTCGCTGACAGTCCAGCCGGCGATGCCCGAGACGACCCGGCATTCAACTCCCATCCCGGCAAGGGGACCGTGCAGGATGCCGCTGGTGATTGTCGCGCCGCGGCCATCGTACACAGGCTTCTCGAACGAGACCCACTGCATGGGTTCAGGGCCGTGGCGATTGACCCGTGGAACATAGGTCGCCGGAAAACTAAGGTCGTATCTGCCCCAGTCGCAGCGGGGGTTCCATGCCGTGGCCCCGTCCTTGAGCCACAGCGGCGGCGGCAGACGGTCGGTGGTGTTGAACTTGTAGTGCTCCCTGGCCACCGCCGCGATCACCGCGCAGTCGTTGCCGTTGTCTGCCGAACGCAAGGGACCGCCTGGACCGGCAGGATCTGTGGTGCAAGCGGAGGTCACGACGGTTGCGATCAGCGTGAGGCAGGCGGCGAGGCGCATCATCAGGCTCCGTCTATTCGCCGCGCAGGGCGGTGATGGTCCGGCCGGGAGCGATATCCTCGGCCGAGGTGATCAGGTGGACGATAGCCGGAACGCCGTCGGCCCCTGAGGCCGCTTCCCGCGCTGCCGCGAATGCGGCGGGGAAGTCTCCCGTGGTCTCGCAGCGAATGCCGAAGGCTCCAAACGCCCGGGCGTATTGAACAAAGTCAGGGTTTCTCAGGTCGGTGGCGATGACCCGGCGCGGATAGTCGCGCTCCTGATGCATGCGGATGGTGCCATAGGTGCCGTTGTCGACGATCACTGTGACCGTGTTGATGCCGTATTGGACCGCCGTCGCCAGCTCCTGACCGGTCATCAGGTATTCGCCGTCCCCGGCAATGCAGACCACGTCGCGGTCGGGATACAGGCTCTTGGCCGCTACCGCCGCCGGATAGCCGTAGCCCATGGCGCCCGAGGTCGGACCGAGCTGGGTGTGCATGGCGGTGTGCTTGTGGAAGCGGTGCAGCCAGGCCGCATAGTTTCCCGCGCCGTTGGTCAGGATGGCGTCGGCGGGTAGGACGGTGCGCAGATGCGCCATGCATTCGCTCATGTTCGCCGCGCCAGTGACCGCGACCGGGGCGGTGAAGGCCTGATAGGCGGCATGGCCCGTGTTGGCCTGATCGTGCCATGTCCGGCCCGGTTCGATCTCCGACAGGGCGATGGCCGCCAGCGACACGTCGGCGGCGGCGCTCATCAACGGCGGCCAGACGCGACCGAGTTCCTCTGGCCCCGGGTGGATATGGATCAACGATTGCGGCGTCTTCGTCCGGTCGAGCAGGGTGTAGCCCTGCGTCGGATTTTCACCCAGCCGGGCGCCGATGGCGATGATCAGGTCGGCATCCTTGACCCGCTGGACCAGCGCCGGGTTCGGCCCGAGCCCCAGATCACCGACATAGTTGGGCCGGTCGTTGGAGATCAGATCCTTGCGCCGGAACGACAGGGCCAACGGCAGGCCGATCCGCTCGGCCCAGTCGCCGATGGCGGTGGTCGCTTCCTGTGTCCAGCCGGAGCCGCCGAGAACCAGCACGGGACGTTCGGCCTTGGCCAGATGCGATCCGACCTCAGCGACGAACGCCGGATCCAGCGCGGATCGGGCAGGCGTCACAGGACGGATCGGCGCCGGGCCGCCGTCGGCCTCCAGCACATCCTCGGGCAGGGCGATGACCACCGGCCCCATCCGACCCTGCAGCGCGGTGGCGAAGGCCCGCTCGACCACTTCGACCGTGCGGGTCCCGGTCTCCAGTTCGGTCGCCCATTTGGCCAGACCGCCGAAGACCTCGCGGTAATCGACTTCCTGAAAGGCGCCCCGCCCACGGTCTGAAATCGCGATCTGACCGACGAACAGGATCATCGGCGTGGAGTCCTGATGCGCCGTATGGACGCCGATCGAGGCGTGGGTCGCGCCAGGCCCTCGCGTGACCATGCAGATGCCGGGCTTGCCGGTCAGTTTGCCATAGGCCTCAGCCATGTTGGCGGCGCCTGCCTCATGCCGACAGGTGATGACCTCGATCTGATCCGTCACGTCGGCGAGGGCGTCGAGAACGGCGAGATAGCTCTCGCCCGGGACGCAGAAGACTCGCTCCACCCCGTTCATCACCAGGGTGTCGACGAGACGGCGGGCGGTGTTCGGGATCATTTCGCTCATGGCTCTGATTTAGCAGATCGAACTGCGAAATCACCATGCAACCCAATGGTCACGCTTGACGTTCATGGCTCAGGTTAAACGCACAACCCCCGGAGAATCTCTCATGCGCAAGATCATCACCCTGTCCATCATCGCCGCCGCTCTCGCCGTTTCGGCCTGCAACACCATCGCCGGCGCTGGCCGCGACGTCTCGACCGCCGGTTCGGTCGTCACGGGCGCCGCGAACGACGCCAAGAACTAAGGCTTCCGCGCCCGATGTTTGAAAGGCCCGCCGGGATCCGGCGGGCCTTTTGTGTTTGCGGTCTGTGGAGGGCGTTATTCGTAGCTGACGCCGGTCAGATACAGGCCGTCCGAGGGCGCAACCGGACCGCAGGCGGTGCGGTCGCGAGCGGCCAGCGCCTCGGCCACGTCCTGCGCGGTCCAGCGGCCGAGACCGACCTCGACGAGGGTCCCGGTCATCGACCGAACCTGACGATGCAGGAAGGAGCGGGCCTCGAACACCAGATGGACCTCTTCGCCGACGCGACTGATCCGGGCGACGTCGAGCGTCTTCTCTGGCGATTTCGACTGGCAGGCGAGGTCGCGGAAGGTGGTGAAGTCGTGATGGCCGACCAGCGCCTGCGCCGCCTCGTGCATGGCCGTGGCATCAAGCGGTTTGCGCATATGCCAGACCTTGCCACGCTCCAGAGCCGGACGGCCCGGGCGGTTGAGGATGCGGAACAGATAGCGCCGCCCGGTCGCCGAGAAGCGCGCATGCCAGTCGTCGCCCACGATGGTGCTGTCGAGGACGGCGACGCCTTCCTTCACCAGATGGGCGTTGAGAGCGTTCATCACCGTCTCGGCGGGCCAGTCCTTTTCCAGATCGACGTGGACGACCTGACCGGTGGCGTGGACGCCGGAATCGGTGCGTCCAGCGGCGGCGATCCGCACGGTCTGGCCGGTAAAGCCTTTCACCGCTGTCTCGATCGCACCCTGCACGGTCGGTAGTCCCGCCTGCGCCTGAAAGCCTGCGTAGTTCGCGCCGTCGTACTCGATGGTCAGCCGGTAGCGGGGCATCAGCCCAACAGGGTTCCGGCGGGCAGGGGGAACCCTTTGAGCAGATCGGCTGCAGTTTGCACGGCCTTGCCCTCACGCTGGACGCGGATCAGACGAACGGCCCCCGCACCGCACGCGACTAGCAAGTCCTCGTCGAGGATTTGACCCGGTGCTCCGGTGTGGGTCGGCTCGGCGCGCGACATGAGCACTTTCACGCGTGTTCCGTCG
>DASVTM010000186.1:0-7461 GCA_036387575.1 Brevundimonas sp. | reverse complement strand
CATGGCGATCCGGTCACCGGGCTTGAAGCGCGAAGACAGGGCCAGCACCAGCGCTGGCGAGGCTCCGCAGGTTAGCAGCAGCCGGTCCGGGTCGACATCGACGCCGTAGCGATCCTGATACAGCTTGGCGATACGCGCCTTGAGCGGCGTGCTCTCCCAATAGCCCATGCCGTCCACGTCCAGCACCCGGTGCGCTTCTGCGATGGCGGCGGCCGGGGCTCCCGTCGAAGGCTGGCCGAATTCCATATGGATTACGCTACGGCCCTCGGCCTTGAGCGCGTGCGCCAGACGGCTGATGGTGATGGCGCGGAACGGTTCGATGTCCGACATCAGGCTTTGGTCTCCAGCGCGTTCGCCAGCCTCAGGAAGCCCGCGACGTCGATGGTTTCGGCGCGGGCGTCGGGGTCGATGCCTGCCGCGTCGCACAGGGCGCCTCCACCAAGTTGCTTCAGACTGGAGCGCAGCATCTTGCGGCGCTGGCCGAAGGCGGCGGCGGTCACGGTTTCAAGCCGTTTCAGCGTCGCGCGGTCGGGGCGATCGGCACGGGGTACGAGATGTACGACCGCCGACGACACCTTCGGGGGCGGGGTGAAGGCGGCGGGCGGCAGGTGCATGACGATCTTCGCCTCGGCCACCGCCTGGGTGATCACGGCGAGGCGACCGTAGGCATCGTCGTCCGTCGCGGCGACGATCCGCTCGGCCACTTCCTTCTGGAACATCAGGGTCAGGGCGCACGGTGTCCACGGACCGGTCAGCCATTTGATCAGCAGAGGCGTGCCGACGTTGTAGGGCAGGTTCGCGACCAGGTGCGTCGGTCCCTCTGTCAGTGCCGCCTCATCAACCTTGAGCGCATCGGCCTGAACGATGGTCAGGCGGCCATCGCCCTTGTCCAGTTCTTCAAGCAGGGGGACGAAACGCGGGTCCTTTTCGACCAACACCACCTTGCCGGCGTCACTTTCGAGGATGGCGCGCGTCAAGCCGCCGGGGCCGGGTCCGACCTCGATCACGGCGCGGCCTTCGAACGGCCCTGCCAGGCGGACGATCTTGCGGGTGACGTTCAGGTCCAGCAGGAAATGCTGGCCGAAACTCTTCTTGGCCAACAGCCCGTGGGCTTCGAGGGATTCGCGGAGAGGGGGGAGTTCGGCAGCCATTCGTCCGTCTAGCGGCTGGCGCGCGCCGCCGCCATCTCCGTCGCCAAACGGATGGCGGCGATCAGGCTATCTGCGCGGGCGATGCCTTTGCCTGCGATGTCGAAGCCGGTGCCGTGGTCGGGTGAGGTGCGGATGATCGGCAGGCCGAGGGTGGCGTTGACGCCGCCCCAGAAGTCCAGCGTCTTGACGGGGATCAGCGCCTGATCGTGGTACAGGCAGATGGCCGCGTCATAGGTCGGGCGGGCCTTCTCGTGGAACATCGAATCGGCAGGCAGCGGGTCTGTGATCGTGATCCCCTCGGCGCGCAGGATCTCGACCGCGGGGCGCAGCACGGTGATTTCCTGCAATCCCAGCGCCCCGCCTTCGCCAGCGTGCGGGTTCAGTGCGGCCAGGGCCAGACGGGGACGGTCGATGCCGAAGTCGCGCTTCATCGATTCATGCACGACGCGCGCGGTGCGGCAGACGCGCTCGACCGTGACGAGTTCCGGCACCTGATCGAGCGCGACATGGATGGTGACGAGACAGGCGCGCAGATTTTGGGCTGTGAGCATCATCACCGGCCCGCGCGTGCCCGAGAAAGGCGCGTCGGCGGTCAGTTCGGCGATGAACTCGGTGTGGCCGGGAAAGCGGAAGCCGGCGGCATACAAGGGGGCCTTGGCGATCGGGGCGGTGACGAGCCCTGACGCTTCGCCCGACAGGATGAGATCGACGCCGCGCTCGATCCAGTCGGCCACGACGCCCGCGTTGGCCGGATCGGGCGTACCGATGACGACTGGCGCAGGGGCGGGATGGTTGAGCACCGGGAGCGCGCGGGTGAACCGGATGGAGGCGTCAGCGACCTGACCGATATCAGCGACGGGTACGCCCTGGGCTTCCATCAGAGCCGCGTCGCCGATGACGACAAACGGCAAACCATCGGCGGACAGCGCGCGCCAGGCCTTGGCGATGATCTCCGGGCCGATGCCCGCAGGCTCGCCCATCGATAGCACCAGTGGCCGGGGCGCGGCCATCCGCTTACTTCATCTCGATCAGGGCGTCCGACCGCAGATCGCGGATGTAGCGGCGGGCGAGCATGGCGAGGTTCTGGTTCTGCAGGCGGTTTTCGACCTGCTGATAAGTCGGGGCGTCCGGACCGCCGGCGCGACGACCGCAGACGGCGAGCAGGTGAACACCCAGCGGCGTACGAACCGGCGAACTGACGGTGCCAATCGCAGCCGCGCGGGCGACCTGCTGGAACTGGGGCGCGAGGTTGGCGATGTCTGACTCGCCCAGGTCGGAGCCGAGCAGGCCCTGTTCCGACGTTGCGCGCTGCAGGATGTTGTCGCAGGTCAGCTGCGGGCGGACGGCCTCAAGCCGGGCCGTCGCGGCTGCAACGTCAGCGTCGGAAGCCGTTTCAGGAAGCTCGACCATGATCTGCTTCATCGACACCAGGTTGGTGGCAGAGCCGGACCGCTTGTCGCGCATGTAGACGATGTAGACGCCGCCCTCGACCGGAATGGGTCGCGAGAGCTGGCCGACCTGAAGCTGGTCCAGCGCCGCTTGCAGGGGGGGCTGGATGGTGCCCTGAACGACCCAGCCGGCGTCGCCGCCGCGCGAGGCCGATGGAGCCGCCGAAAACTGACGGGCCACGTTCTGGAACGGTGCGCCCTGAACCATCTGCTGGACCAGCTGCTCGGCGCCGGTCATTGCCGCCTGCTGGCCACCGACACGAGCGGCCTCGATGTAGATTTCGCCAATCAGATACTGCGGCTTGGAGGCGGTCTCGGTCAGCTGACGCATTGCCTGATCGACGGCGGCGCGAGAAACCTTGGCCCGGCTGTTGAAGCGACCGCCGACGAGGGCGCGCCAGCCTATTTCGGTGCGGAGCTGCTCGCGCACATTCTGCGGACGAATGCCGCCCTGCTCGAGGAAGCTCATGTAGTTGGCGGGCGTCGCGCCGGCCTCCTGGGCCATCGAGGCGATTTCCTCGTCTACCTCGGCGTCGCTGATCACCAGATCCTTGTACTTGGCGAGTTCCTGCGTCTGCAGCCGCTCTTCGACCAAGGCGTTCAGGGCCTGCTGCTGGATCGCGGGGATATTCTCCTCGGTCGGTTGCACCTGGCTCATGGCGATGATCATCAGCATGCGCTGTCGTAGATCGAAACTGGTGATGACCTGATCGTTGACCGAGGCGATGACGCCTTCGGAAATCTTGAACTGGGGCGGGGCTGCGGCTGGGCGAACGGGCGCCTGTTCAGCGGCGGGGTTCAACGCGCCAGCGGCCTGAGACGCGGCCGTCTGGGACGCCGGGGGGCGGGCCGCAGGGGTCTGGGCAGCAGCCGGAATCGGGGCGGTCTGGGCCATGGCCGAGCCTGCGAGAAGCGCGGCGATCGCGACGCCAGTCGTATAACGCATCAAAGGCATAGTCAGTCCTGGATCCTCAAGAAGCGCACTCTCGACCCCATTGTGCGGGGAGGTCGCGCCCCTGCAAGCGATGTGTTCATCGGTTGCCGTTTCGTCCGTAGCCTGTACCGCCAAAAGTGGCGAGGTTTAGGCGTACGTAGACGCCCTCGGACGGGCCGGAGGGCCGCACGCGGGTGTTGTCCTGCCGAAAACCCAGTTCGAACCGGAAGCAATCGTCATCGAACAGCAGCCCGACCTCGGATCGGGTGATCAGGTTGCGCTCAAGATCGGCGATGCCTGTGACCGCCACGCCCCAGTTGCCATAAACGAACTGCTGCCCCTGAAGCTGCACGAACTCGTAATTCCGGTTGTTGGGGCCGGCGAGGGGATTCGACCGATCGACGATATAGCTCACGCTGGCCATGTTGCGCCGGCCCCAAGTGCCGTCGATGGCCGCCTCGGCTCGGCGGATGTCGCCCGAGCCATCAACTGTCGCGTGGCCCCAGCCGCGGATGCGGTCGGTGGGCGAGAAGCTGGCCTGAACCACCCAGTCGGAGGTCTGGGACGCGAGGCCGCTCGGATCGTAGAGGCTGGCAGGGGCGTCAGGGATGGAGGTTCGGAAGGCGTCTTCCTCGTCGGATCGAATGCTGCGACCGACGAACAGGCTGGCCTTGCGGATGTCGTCCCAGCGCAGGGTCGCGCGCGCGCCGGCGGTGAACCGCGCGCCGCCTTCGTAGAAGTCGTAGCCGGGGAGTCGGTCCGTGCGGAACAGCGAGCTTTCGTCGAGCTCGAAGGTCTGGGTGTCTTCGATGGGAATGCGCGGGTCGAGATCGGGCCGGTTGGAAATGGAGAGCTGGGCCATGGGCTCAATGATCAGATCCGACGTAGCGCTGAGGCGTTTGATCATCGGATAGCTGACGTCGACGCCGGCAGTGGCGCGTCCCCGGGTGATGACGTCGCTGTCCCGTCCCAACATAGGTGGCAGGTCCGAGATGGAATAGGCGTCGAAACGCGCGTCGAGGAACGGCTCGTAGCGGACGCCCGCCGCAGTGATAAAAGCCCGACGCCATTCGCCCTGCAGCGTCGTGCGACGGCTGTCCACGCCGCCGAAGCCATCGGTCGAACCGGCAGGAATTATTTCGGGCCGCAGCACCGGGCTGCCGACATAGGCGTTCCGCGAGAGCGATACGGCTGACGCTTTGAGCCGCAAACGTCCTCCGAGGATCGGCTCCGCGGGCTCCCAGCGTGCATCGATCAGCGGCGCGACCAGCGGCAGGGTCTTGTCGTCCTCGAAGACGTTCAACGCCGGCGTAATGGTGTTGAATTCGGCGACCCGCAGGCTTTGTATCGAGAAGGCGGCGATCGAGAGGTAGGATCTTTCGGTCTGGCGTTCGGCGTAGAGCTGGCTGATCAACCGGCGCTGGTCGCCGTAATATAGGCCGTTGTCCTGATAGGGATCGCGGACGTCATAGCGGTCGAACAGTGTCTTGTCCGAGGTCCGCTCAGCTGTGAAGCCCCAGCGCCAAGGCCCCATCGGATCGAATTTGCCGTGAGCGAGGATATAGCTGCGGCTTGTGCGGTCGCCGAAATCGACGTTGCTTTCGGCGCTGCCGTCGCCGTCGAGGTCGAAGTCACCGAACGACTGGGCATAGGTATAGCCACCCCGCGCCACGATCGTACCGTCCGCGAAACGGCGACGCCATTGCAGGTTCAGGAACGGCGCCACCCGCGTGTTGAACTGTGGGCTGAAAATCCAGTCCTCTGAGGGCGAGACGACGTACAGGTATGGGACCTCAACGGAGACCCCCCGGCCCTCGTCATAATTGATGATCGGGACCAGCACGCCCGAGGCACGATCAACGGTCGGGTCCGGCACAGCGAAAACGGGCAGCCAGAACACCGGCACGCCGCCGACGCGGAAGATGGCGTTGCGGAATAGGATCGCCCGGAGTTCTTCATCCTGAACCACCTTTTCCGCCTGGATGGCGATGCTGGGAGTCTTGGCGTTGCCCTCGGCGTCGCAGATGGTGCAGGGGGTGAACAGGGCGTAGTTCAGTTCGTTGACCCGGGCAGACCGGCGCACTGCCGTGGCCGCCATCAGGCTGGTGCCGTTCGACAGCCGCGTAGCGAAATCGACGGCGACGCCAGCCTTAAGGTCGGAGTCCAGTTCGATATGGCTCGCGTAGACCGTGTCGCCGTTGGGGCTGGTCAGCTCGACATCGCGATCCGCGCTGCCGACGCCCTTGTCCAGATCGTAGGTGACTACACCCGCACGCAGGGTGTGGGCCTGGAAGCGGGCCAGAACGCGTTCGGTTGTCCCGTTGGCGGTGACGACGTCCCCCGCCTGGGTGACGGTCTCGGCACTGATATAGACGGCCTTGGGCGGCAGCCCATCCGGACCCGTAGCTTCGGAGGCCTGGGATGCGGCAGGCGCTGAAGCGGTCTGGGGAGCGGTCGGTGCGGCTTGCGCCGACGCCTGGCTGGCCAGCAGCCACGGCGCGCAGGCGATCAGGGCGGCGCCAGCCAGAAGCCGGGTCCGCAGGCCTGTGCCATTCGAGGCGCCGCGATCACATTGCATACAAACTCAAGTCCGTTTTTCTTCGGCCCCCGCCGATCGGTCGCTTAGCCGTCTTCGGTATAGAACAGCAAGGTTAAGGCGGCGAGCGCCGTCAGTATCGCCGGAAGCCAGGCCGCTACGAACGGCGGCACGACCTCCGCCGAACCGAAGGCGGATGAGGCCTGATTGAGGAAGAAGAAGGCGAAGCCGAGCACCACGGCGCCCACCGCCATCTTGGCCAAATCACCCAGCCGCATCAGCCTGAGCGAGAAGGCGGCGGCGAGGATCGACATGGCCGCGAACATCAGCGGCGTGGCCAGAAGCTGCTGCAACCGCAGTCGGTACCCGGTCGAGGAAAATCCAGCGGCCTCGATGCGACTGATCTGGGCGGGCAGGGACCAGAATGAGGTTGCCTGAGGTCTGGCGAAGCGATCAAAGGCTTCGTCGTCCGCCAGGCTGGAGGGCAGGTCGAGGGTGGCGTAGCGCACGGCGCGCTGGCCGGTCTGGGCGCCGATCGCGTTGATCAGCCGCCAGCGCCCGGCGCTGAGGCTGGCCGAAGGGGCGTCGATCCGTTCGGTGAAGGCGCGGCGACCATTCGGGTCGGTGGTGTAGATGAAGAAGGTCACGTCCAGCAGCCGGGCGTTGTTGCGGTCCTGACGACCGGCGCGGATGACCATCTGACGGTCGGCTTCGCCTTCACGCAGCCAGATCGCCTGACTTTGTTCGTCTGCGCCAAGGACTGAACCGGAGATACGGGCGCGCTCGCGCTGGAAGACGTTATCGCCCATTGCCGCCAACGGACCGATCAGGGCGACAGTCAGGATGCCAAGCACGACAGCTGCGCCCGCCGCAGGCAGGACGAATCGCCATGCCGAGATGCCCGCGGCGCGCATGGCGATCAGTTCGCTGCGCCGATTCAGGCTGACGAAGGCCGACAGTGTCCCGAACAGGAAGACGAACGGCAGAAGCTGGACGATCACCTGCGGGGACTTGATCATCATCAGGCCGACGATGCGCAGCGGAGAGAGGTCGATGTCGGAGCCCAGTCCGCGCGAAATTTCGACGAAATCGATCAGCATCACCAGCGCACTGATGACGGCGAGGGCGACACCCAGCGCGCGCATCTGCTGAACCAGCACATAGCGCTCGATCCGGCCCAGCCGGAGCCGGACGCCGGTGTGGCCGCCGCGCAGGGAAATCCTCATGCGAACCTCGCCTTGAAGCGCTCAACGGCCGGTATCGTCCGGCCCTTGCGAGGCTTGAGCGCCCGGAACAGCAATCTCAGCGCCACCGCAGCAGCCACTAGCGGCAGCAGGTACTGGAAAACGTTCAGCCAGCCGTTCCACGCGCTCGCGGCGACGACGCCATAGC
>DASVTM010000185.1:0-2485 GCA_036387575.1 Brevundimonas sp. | reverse complement strand
GAGCAGCGAGGAACGAGCGCCCTTGCGGACGGTACGGCCGATATTCGATCGCCCCTGGCCGGGATCGTCGACGACGCCCTCCAGCACCTCCTCGTAGAGAACGGTACGCACCGCCAGCCGGTCGCGCAGGAGGGGGGCGTTGAAGACCAAATCCATTGAGTGGCCCGGCGAGGTATCGTCCGCGAAGGTGAGGCCGGCGGCGATCTCCCCCTGATATTCGTCGAGTACGGGCGGACGGCTGATCAGCTTCAACACGCCGCCCAGCGTGCCAGAGCCGTACAAGGTCGACTGTGGACCCCGCAGCAGTTCTACCCGCGCCAGATCGACAAGGCGCAGATCGGGATCGGGGGCGTCGTAGGTCAGCCGCGTCTCGTCCAGATAGAGCCCGCCCATGGCCTGGGTCTGGCCTGTCAGGGGACTGTCGGCGAGGCCTCGGACGAACAATTTGTTTCGACCCGGCCCCAGATTGGTGACGGTCAGCCCCGCCAGCCGCGTCGCCAGCGCCGAGGTGTCGCGTCGGGCGGCGGCATCGAAGGACACGCCGTCGACGGAGGACAGGGCGTAGGGAGCGCCTGCCAAATGCAGCTCACGGCGGGTCGCAGTGACGATGACATCGTCCAGCTCGCTCGGGACGACGGGCAGCGGCGGCGCTGGCGCCGGGCGACGCGGCGGGGGCGGGGAGGGCGGCGTCTCGCGCGCGACGATCAGGTAGGTTGTCCGGTCGAGACGACGGTAGGTGCAGCCGCTGCCGGCCAGCAGCACTTGCAGCGCCGCCTCCACGCGAAACCTTCCCTCTACCGCACGGGACCGGCCGCAGCCGGCGGCGGCGAGGGCGCTGATGGAAACTCCCGTCTGGGCGCCGAGCTGAAGGACAGCCGTGGTCATCGGCTGGGCCGGGATCGAAAGGCGGCGGGCCTCCTGACCCACGGCTCCGGTGGCGCCGAGCAGCCACGCGAACGACGCTCCAAGCAGGCGATGGCGGAAAGTCCAGGTCATGCAGACAGGCGTCAGCGCGGTCGCAACTCAATGATGGCGTCGCGCCGATCGACCGCGATCGGCAGGAACAATTGGAGCCTGCGCAGGGTCTCATCCTGCCCGTCCAGGGCGAGGACGCCAGTGAAACGTAGTCGGTCTGCGCCGTTCACCGCGCGGATCGGCATTGGATAGGCCCGGTTCAGGTCTTCCACGACCTCGGACAAAGGACGGTCATTGTAGATCAACTGACCGGCGCGCCAGCCTGCCGGAACGGTCGATCCGGGAGCGACGCGAAGTTCGCCAATAGCGTCGGTCCGCGTCACTGACTGGCCAATCGTCAGGCGCACATTGTGCCCGGCGTCTTGCAGATCGGAGACCCGGACCACGCCGCGGGTGACGTTGACCTTGGTGGTGTCGCCGTCGCGGCGGACATCGAAAGCGGTTCCGAGGACCTCGATCCGGCTTTCGCCGACCGTGACGCGGAACGGGCGATCGGCATCGTGCGCCACGTCGAAGGCGGCCTCCGCGTCCGCCATCTCAACTCTTCGTTCCTGGCCCGACATCCGTACAGACAGGGTCGAGCCGCCGTTCATGGCGATGGTGGAGCCGTCGGAAAGGCTGATCGTTCGCTGTTCGCCCGGGGCCGCGACGTAGGTCTGGGTCGGCGAGAGAAGGGCAGGGCCAATCAACACAGCGCAGGCTAACGCGGCAGCGGCGAGCCCGCCGGCGCCCCATATCCAGCGCCTGCTCACATCTGGTCGGCGGGTCCCACGGACGGAGGTGCGAGGCGCTGAGCGGGTGAGTGCGGCGTCGAGTGCGGCGCGATCTCCGCCGAGCTCCGCCCATAGGCCTTCTGCCTCCTCGAAGGCGGCGCGATGAGAGGGCGACAGGTCGAGCCAAGCACCCAAAGCCTCGTAGTCGCTGTCAGAGACCTCGTCGCCGCCCAGCCGGACGACCCAGGCCGAGGCCTGGTCGATGACGGACTCAGTATGGTCGAGGCCAAGGGTCATGCGGTTTCGATCCAGCGGAAGGGCCGCCGTCCAGATGAAGAGACGCCGCCGATCCCGGACACCCCCAACCAATAATGGCGAAATCTCGTCTTCATGGCCAGCCGACCTCCCTCAGCAGACGAGCGAGCACACCGCTCAGGTATTTCTCCACCGAGCTGCTGGAGACACCGAGGCGCTGCGCGATCTGGGCGTGGGTCAGGCCGTCGATCCGGTGCAGGCGAAAGGCCTGACGGGCGTTTGGCGCGACGCCTTCCAGCGCCCGGCTGACCTGATCGAGCTTTTGACGGGCCCACACGGCGTCGTCCTGAGCAGGTTGATGGGCGATCGAAACACCATCGACGACCTCGCCAACGGTTTCGGTCCAGGCCTGATCTCGCGCCGCCGTTCTCTTTCCCTGTCGGACTCCGTCGAGGATCAGGTTGGCGCCAATCCGGTAAAGGAACGCCACCGGGTTCTGGATTTCTGCGGCCGAGGTCTCGGTCAGGGCCTGAAGGCGGACA
>DASVTM010000184.1:0-2251 GCA_036387575.1 Brevundimonas sp. | reverse complement strand
AAATCTCCCGCGTCTCGGGCGCGGCCAAGGACGGGTCGGCCAAGCGCGAGGAACTGATGGGTTCGACCATCACCATCACCTCGCTGGGCACGCTGGGCGGGGTGGTTCACACCCCGATTATCAATCACCCCGAGGTCGCCATCGTCGGTCCCAACAAGATCGCCGAACGGGTCGTCGTCCGCGACGGCCAGATGGTCATCCGCAAGATGATGAACCTGTCCTCATCCTTCGATCACCGCATCGTCGACGGCCACGACGCGGCGGTCTTCGTGCAGAGGATCAAGGGCCTGCTTGAGCAACCCGCCACGCTGTGGATGGGGTGAACATGATGCGGGGCGTCGCTATTGCGTCTGCGGTCGCCTTGATCGTGGGGGCGACGCCTGTTTTCGCCTGCACGATTCTCGTAACGTCCGAAGAACTTACGCGGCAGTTGGAACAGGAGCGCGAGAACGCCATGATCGATGGCGCAGACCTGGTCTATTTCGGCAAGCTCTGGAACTCTGGTGGTCTTACCCGAGAGCGATACGCAATCCGGGGTGAGCAGACGATCCGGGGTGGTCGGGCCCCTGTCTATGCTCAAACATCCCCCCGCTACGAGACGAGCTGCGGGAGAGAGCCAATTTATTCCCTGGACGGGGTACGACGTATTCTGCCGGGGCAGCCGGTGATCGTTGTGGCGAGGCGACGATCTTGGTGGCGGATCGAAATCTTGGAGGTCGCGCGGAGAGACAGTATCCGCGGCCGTCGACTCTACAGCTTGGCGCGATCGCGCGCTTATCGAAACTAGCCGGACTCATGACCCAGACACAGCAGATCAAAACCAAAGTCCTGATCATCGGCGCAGGCACTGGCGGCTATGTCGCAGGCATTCGCTGTGGTCAGTTGGGCCTCGACACTGTGCTGGTGGATGGCGGCGACGGTCTCGGCGGGACGTGCCTGAACGTCGGCTGCATCCCGTCCAAGGCGATCATCCACGCGGCAGGCAAGTTCGAGACGGTGGTCAAGGCGGCCGGCGACGGTACGCTGGGCATCACGGCGTCCGAGCCGGCCATCGATCTGTCCAAGACCGTCGCCTGGAAAGACGGGATCGTCCGTAAGCTGAACAATGGCGTCGCTGCCCTGCTGAAGAAGTCCAAGGTCAAGGTCATCAAGGGCTGGGCGACGTTCGCCGACGCCAAGACCTGCCGCGTCGAGACCGATGATGGCCCGATCACCATCACCGCCGAACACGTCATCCTGGCCACCGGCTCGGAGCCGGTCGAACTGCCATTCCTGCCTTTCGGCGGCGATGTCATGTCGTCCACGGAGGCGCTGTCGCTGGACGCCGTGCCGAACAGGCTGGTCGTCGTCGGCGGCGGCTATATCGGGCTGGAGCTGGGCATCGCCTTCCGCAAGCTGGGCGCCGAGGTGGCTATCGTCGAGATGGCCGACCGCATCCTGCCCCTCTATGACAAGGCCCTGACGGAGCCCGTGATGAAGTGGCTGACCAGCCACGGGGTCGAAGTGCATCTCGGCGCTCGTGCGGGCGGATTCGGTGACGGCAAGCTGAACGTCACCACCAGGGACGGCCAGCCGCTGCAACTGGACGCTGACAAGGTGCTGGTCACCGTCGGCCGTCGTCCCCGCACCAAGGGCTGGGGCCTCGAGAACATGGGCGTCGCCATGGCAGGGCCGTTCGTGAAGATCGACGACCGTTGCGCCACCTCGATGCGCAACGTCTGGGCGGTGGGCGACCTGACCGGCGAACCCATGTTGGCCCACAAGGGTTCGGCGCAGGGCGAAATCGTCGCCGAAATCATCTCAGGTAAAGACCGCCGTTTCGACCCGGTGACCATCGCCGCCGTCTGTTTCACCGAGCCGGAAATCGTCTCCGCCGGTCTGGGGCCGCTCGATGTCGAGGGCCGCGACGACATCATCACCGCCGTCTTCCCGCTCGCCGCCATCGGCCGCGCCCTGGCGATCGAAGCGGGCGAGGACGGGGGCTTCGTCCGGGTGCTGGCGTCGAAGACCGATCATCGCCTGCTCGGCGTTCAGGCCGTGGGCCAGCACGTCGCCGAACTGTCCAACAGCTTCGCCCAGATGCTCGAGATGGGTGCGGTGCTGGAGGATGTGGCGGGCGTGATCCATGTCCACCCGACGCTGGGCGAGGCGTTCCACGAAGCGACGCTCCGCGCCCTTGGCCACGCGATCCATATTTAGCGAAGGGCGGGAAGGCGCCCTTAGAAGAGCGCTACCGATCGGCTCGCGGAGC
>DASVTM010000183.1:0-8412 GCA_036387575.1 Brevundimonas sp. | reverse complement strand
TTCCCCACCGGCAGAGGCCATCCAGGCCTCGAGATCTGGCTGGATGACAGATGGCAACTCCAACGCCACGATCACTGGCCGTGTCGCGCTTGCCTCGCAGACCATCTCGGCGAATGCCGCCGGTGTCTCGTTGGTGCCGTGGGTCTCGCCGATAAAGCCGAAACGCGTCGCCGGATTTGCCCACAGCAGCTCCGCATGTGGGGGCGGCGAACACACCGGCTGCTGCGCCAAAGCCAGCGCCACCATCAAAGTTGAAATCATAGGCCCCTCCAAACCTCAAGGTTGCGACGGTCGATCAGATGAACGGCGAAGTCGTGGCAAGAAAAGGGTCCACGGTCCGGGGGACGCGGACCCTTCCTCGAAAGGTTGGAGCGCTATTCAATGTCCTCGTTCAACAGGCCGACCTTGACGAAGCCGTGGCCGTGGAGGTCGTTCATAACGGCCATGAACTGCCGATAAGGAACGTCGGGTTCGCTGCGGACGAAGATGCGCTCGTCATGGCAATCGCCGCCGCCAAGCGCGGTGCAGACGTCGCCGGACAGCCCCTCCATCGTCGAGGCCTTGTCCGCGACGAACACCGCGCCAGAGGCCTGAACGGTCACATAGACCGGGTCGTTCTTGAAAAATTGCTCTGCAATCGGAGGGGGCAGGTCCAGCTTCAGCGACACGGTGGCCAGCGGCGCCGAGACCATGAAGATGATCAGCAGCACCAGCATGATGTCCACGAACGGCGTAACGTTGATGTCGGCGTTCTGAAGCACGGCCTTGAGGCCCGGTCGTTGAATACGAGTCGGCATAGCGATCTCCGCATCGATGAGGGGCAGAACCACGTTATCTGCACGTCCATCTGCGGATCACATTCAGGCAAAGAAAAGGCCGCGCTCCTTTCGGAACGCGGCCTCTTCTTTGGGAACGGGTCTGAACCCTACTCGATGTCTTCGTTCAGGAGGCCGACCTTGAAGAAGCCGTGGGCTTGCAGGTCGTTCATGACTTCCATGAACTGGTTGTATTTCACTTCAGGCTGGGCGCGGACGAACACGCGTTCTTCGGTGCAGCCCTTGCCGGTCGGGTTGCCGACGGCGGTGCAGACATCGGCGTACAGGGTTTCAATCGTCGTTTGCTTCTCGGCGATGAAGATCGAGCCCGACTCCTGGATGGTGATGTAGACGGGGTCCGGCGCCTTCTCACCCGTGGGTGGGGTCGCCGGCGGAAGGTCGAGGCGGATTGAAACGGTGGCGAGCGGCGCCGACACCATGAAGATGATCAGCAGCACGAGCATGATGTCGACGAAAGGCGTGACGTTGATGTCCGAGTTCTGGACGATCGTCTTGCCGCCCTGGCCGCCCGGACCTGCGAGTTTGGATCCCATATGCTATATTTCTCCGTCGATGCCCCGCTCTGCGAGGCTGCGGTTGAAAGGTCAGACCCGTGTCTTGGCGTTCCCGGCGTCGCTTGTAAAGCGGTCTCAACGCGCCGGAGGTTCCTTTTGGTAAGGAATTTCGGCCCGATGCAATTTTCCGCTGAAACTCAGCCGCGGGCGAGTTTCAGGAAGCGATCGACCAAAGCCGGATCGGACTTGAACGCGCCGGTGAAGCGGGTGGTGATGGTCGAGACGTGGCGATGATGCACTCCGCGGGTGGTCATGCACTGGTGTTCGGCGTCGATCAGTACTGCGACGCCCTTGGGCGCCAGATGTGATTCGATGGCCTCGACGATGTCGTTCGTCAGGGTTTCCTGGTTCTGCAGCCGCTTGGCGAAAATCTCGACCACCCGAGCCAGCTTGGAGATTCCGACGACCTTTTCCCCCGGCATATAGGCGACGAACGCCTTGCCCAAGAACGGCGCCATATGGTGCTCGCAGTGGCTCTCGACCTCGATCTGACGCAGCACGACCATGTCGTCATAGCCGGTCACGTCCTCGAAGGTGCGCGACAGTTCCTTGGCCGGGTCGGCGTCGTAGCCCTCGAACCATTCGGCATAGGCATCGACCACCCGTTTGGGCGTGTCGATGAGTCCGGGGCGTGTGGGATCGTCGCCGGCCCACGCGATCAGGGTCCGCACAGCCTCCAGAGCCTGCTCCCGGCTGGGCTTCAGGAGCTGGTCGTTCCCGGGAACGAGAACAGGTTTTGCAGGGATTGAACTCATGAAAATCGGTCTCGAACGGGCGGCGCGGCGATTGGGGTCGCGAAAAGTCAGTCTTCGGTGACTATCTATCAGCTTGGCGGCTATATGGGAGCCAATCTCGTCCCTGCAAGAAAACGACAAGGCCGCCTCCGAACTATGACGCTTTCCCTCTATGACACCCTGCACCGTGAAAAGCGGGTGTTCACGCCGCGCGATCCAGACCGCATCACCCTCTATGTGTGCGGGCCGACCGTCTATGACTATGCCCATATCGGCAATGCGCGGCCGCCAGTGGTGTTCGACGTCCTGACCCGGTTGCTGCGCCGTGAGTATGGCTCCGACAGCGTCATCTACGCCCGCAACGTCACCGACGTGGACGACAAGATCAACGCCAAGGCGCATCTGGAAGGCGTCGCCATCGGCGAGGTCACCGCCCGCTATGAGGCCGCCTATCTGGCCGACATGGCCGCGCTGAACGTCACGCCGCCTGACCTGACGCCCCATGTCACCGAGCATATGGACGCCATCATCGCCCAGATCGGCCAGATCGTGGACGCCGGCTGCGCCTATGCCGCCGAGGGTCACGTGCTGTTCGACGTCTCGTCGTACCCGGCCTACGGCGCGCTGTCGGGCCGCAACCTCGACGACATGATCGCCGGCGCCCGCGTCGAGGTCGCACCGTACAAGAAGAACCCGCACGACTTCGTCCTGTGGAAGCCGGCCAAGGAGAACGAGCCGTCCTGGCGGTCGCCCTGGGGCGATGGGCGTCCGGGCTGGCATATCGAATGCTCGGCCATGATCGAGGAGACGCTGGGCCTGCCGATCGACATCCACGGCGGCGGCATCGACCTGGTTTTCCCGCACCACGAGAACGAGATCGCGCAAGGCGTCTGCGCCCACGGCCACGCGCACTCCGACGCCGCACCGACCGAATACAGCCGATACTGGATGCACAACGGCTTCCTGACCGTCGACGCCGAGAAGATGTCCAAGTCGGTCGGCAACGTCCTTCTGCTGCACGATCTGGTGCAGAACATTCCCGGTGAAGTCGTCCGCTGGGCGCTGCTGAGCGCCCACTATCGTCAGCCGCTCGACTGGAACCAGTCGCTGCTGGACCAGTCGAAGAAGAACCTCGACCGCCTGTACGGCGCTCTGCGTCGCTGCGCCGATGTCGAGGCCAAGGGCGACATGCCGTCGCCCGAGTTCCTCGAGGCCATCTCCGACGACCTGAACACGCCGGGCGCCATGTCCAAGCTGTTCGCCCTGTCGAGCGAGATCGAGCGCGCCATGACCGCCGGCGATCTTCAGGCCGTCGCCATCGCCAAGGCCGAACTGCTGGCCTCCGGCGCCCTCATGGGCGTGCTTCTGTCGAGCCCCGATCAGTGGTTCGAAGGCGGCGCCGACGACGCGCTCAAGACCGAGGTCGAAGGCTTGCTAGCCGAGCGTATCACCGCCCGCGCCGCCAAGGACTGGCCCGCCGCCGACCGAATCCGCGACCGCCTGACCGAGTTGAACGTCGTGGTTATGGACAGTCCGACCGGCGCGACCTGGCGGCTGAAGGAGTAGCTGGCTTCACCTCTCCATTCGCGTCGCGAACGGGGAGGTGGATCGCGGCGATAGCCGACGAGACGGAGGGGGCGACACCGGGGTCGGAGTGAGGGCTGGCTGACGCGCTACCGGCGCCACCCGGTCGCCCCCTCCGTCACGACGCAAGCGGCGTCGCGCCACCTCCCCATCGCTGCGCGCCAGGGAGGAGAACGCTCTACTCCGCCTGCTGACCCGTCGCCGGGATCATCGTCGTCGGCGTCTGGCCGATGATGCAGGTCGAGGCGCGGGGAGGGCACAGCCCCTGTGAACGCTGCGCATAGATCTGATCGATCAGCTGCGGGTTCGCCCGCAAAGCGTCGCCCCTCAGCCGGATCGACTCCGCCTCGCCGCGCGCCGTTTCGATCAGCGCATTGGCGTTGGCGCGAGCCTCGGCTTCCTTCTGCTGAGCCGCCAGCGTGCGTTGTTCGGTCGCGGTCCGCGCCTGAATCGCCGTCGTGATGCTCTCGGGATAGCGGATGGTGCCGACCCACTGGAGGTTCGAAATCTCGACGCCCTCGGCTGCCCATTTGCGTTGCAGGTTGGCATAGGCGCGCTGGATCACAGCCTGACGACCGGCACCCATCAGGCTTCCGGTACAGTTGGTCGGCGCCGGCTGAGCGCCCGCCTCGACTGGCTGCTGGGCCTGCAGGTTACAGGATACGGGCACCTTCTCGGCCTCCTGCGCGATGAACGAGCGGACGTCGTTGCGGATCGGGTTGTCGAGCAGGTCGTCGAAGCTCAAACGGTATTTGGCGTACAGGTCCGCCGTCTTGTTGTCCGCGACCTTGACCGTCATGTTCACGTCCGCCGTCATTGGCAGGCCGGTCTGGTCGGCGAAGCCGATCTCCTCGTTCTCCTGCCCGTCAGCGTTTCCTTCGCGGGTGTAGGAATAGACGCGCTGGCGGGTCGGATATTTGATGATCTTCTCGCCCAGACCTTCCCAGTGCCAGCCGGGCCCGCAGTTCGGTGGGCTGAACCCCGGGGTTGGGCCCGAACTTTGTCGTCTTGATCCCGGCCTCGCCGCTCTCGACAGTGACGCTACACGACGTGACCGCGAGGCTGCCGCACGCCAGAACGATGGCCAGCAAGGCCACCGTCGCAGTCAGTCTCAACGCCGCCGGCCCGCCCCTGCCGAGCTTTTGCGCGGTTCCCTGAATAGTCATCGATGTCGTTCCCCCGCGTTGATGTCGGACCTAGGTCCGGATCATCCCCGCTATACGTTTGAATAGAAAAACCGCCAGCACACCCAGCCCCAGCGTACCGAAGAGACCCGCTACCGAGGCCACGAACACCGACCCGAAGAAATGCGCCTCAAGAATCAGCGGCACGATGACCCTGAACAGGGCGAACGCCGCCATCAGCAGCAGCCCGATCGACAGGAAGGCGAGAAAGCCGGCCAGGATCGCCCGGTTGCCGTCACTTGTCGGATCGCTCATCCGTCTCCCCCTGTCGTGCTCGCGTCGGCGCCTGTCGCCCACAACATTTCGATCATAGCGGGAAAGTTTTGAGCCGCGCCAGAAGCGACCACGCTAAGGGCCGTTTGCCGGACCGCTGCGGCGCCTTGCCACAGGGCTTCGTCCATCGTTTGTAACGCGGGATATCATCAGAGGCCGGAGTTCCTTCATGTTCGCACCCCTGAAACCGGCGGAGTGACAGCGCGCCGCCTGTCCCGCTCGCCAACGCAGCGCGAGGGGCATCGCCTTGCGCGGCCCGCTCTATTTGCTGACCAGCGCCTCGACCGGCACGTTCAGCGAATAGACGAAGCCGTTTGAGTTATAGTCGAGAGCCACCTGGCCCTTGAGCTGCTGGCCGAGCGCCGTGATCATTCGGGTTCCGAAACCCTTGCGGGTGGGCTCCGTCACAGCGGGACCGCCCGATTCAGCCCAGTCGAAGTGAACACGTCCGCCATCCACCCTCCAGGAAATGTCGACCTGACCTGATGGAAGCGACAGGGCCCCGAACTTCGTCGTGTTGGTGCAAAGCTCGTTCAAGGTCATCGCGAACGCGATTACCGAGCTGGACGTGATCCGGATATCCTCGCCGGAGATGATGAACCGTTCGCCCCCCTGATCGAACGGCTCGATCGCACTTCGCACGGTGCTGTTGATCGTCGCGTTTTCCCAGCTCGACCGGGTGAGCAGATCGTGTGCGCGCGCCAGCGCCGCGAACCGTCCATCGATCGCGGACCTTGCATGGGCCATGCTGGTTGCGGTGCGCAGGCTTTGATCGGTGATGGCCCCCACGGTGGCGAGCATGTTCTTGATCCGGTGGTGCAATTCGGCATGGATCAGGTTCTGCAGCTTGTCGGCGGCATCCCTCTCTTCGGCTTCGATACCAGCCTGAATCAACAATGCATTAGCGTCGATGCCCGCCTGCTCGAGCGCAAGTTTCAGGCTGTCGTTCTCGGTCGTGAGGGCGTCTTGAAAGGGTTGGTTTTCGTCGATGATCAGCTGCTGTTTTTCCGTGTCGAGCACGGTCTTCAACAGCAGGGCCTTCGCGTGGACGCCTGCCTGCTGGAGCTGGTAACGAAGTTCCCGGTTCTCCTTGGTAAGCGAACCGTTCTCCGCGGACAGGGAAGGCAACACCTTCAGTGCGCCTGCGCCGACCATGTCCTGGAGTTCCAGAATCATCTGCTCGATTTCGAGCGGCTTGGGAAAGAACTTGCTGTCATACGGCTTATCCGCCTCGGTGACCGCGATCTGCCCCGACACCAGGATGATTTTGATATGGGGCCAACGGGCATGCGTCACATGGGCCAGCTTCAGGCCGTCCATGCTTCCCGGCATCTGGATGTCGGTGAACAGCACGGAAATATCATCGCGCGACTCAAGAATCTCGATGGCCTGATCGGCGCTTATCGCTTCGATCGACTCGAACCCCGCGTCCTGGACGATGTCGACGGCACGCATGCGCAGCATGAGTTCGTCTTCGACAACAAGCACGATCGACGGAGAAACATCTGAGGCCATCACCAACTCCTAGGGGAATGGCCTTAACGAAAGACAGCGCCGACCCGACCGCTCCGCTGGGCCTGCCTGTCTGGACTGTCAAGCTTGGCTGGCTGAAACAATGCGGGTTAGTTCATACCTTCCGAGCGGATTTATACTCTCCAGTCATAGGGTTTCGTTGCAAACCCCTTTGGCTTGCACCTTTTACACTAGGTATTTTCCGGGTGCGTTCCGCCCCTATCGCCCCGACAGTTCGGCCGCGAGGGCCGCCGTCAGATAGCCGTCGGCGATCCTTCCGTTGGCGATCTGCCAGCGCTTGAGGGCCGCCCGTGTGTTGGCGCCGACGACGCCATCGATGCCGCCTGTGTCGTAGCCCAGACGGGTCAGGGCGGCCTGTGCGCCGATACGCTGGTCGCGCGACATGGCGGGGTCGTTGGGCCAGGCGGCGACCAGTCCGGGCTTGCCCGCCGCGCCGTCCGCCGTCAGGCCGATAGCCAGCGCATAGCTGACCGAGTTGTTGTAGCGGCGGATGACGAAATGGTTGGGCAGGGCGATGAAGGCCGGGCCGCGCGCGCCTTGTGGCAGCAACAGGACGGCGTTCTCGGCGGCTTCCTGATCGGACATGCCGCCACCGCGCGCGAGGGTCACGCCGTGTCGGCGCCAGAAGCTCCACGGCTGTGCGGCGCCGTCGGCCAGCGCGTAGTCGAAGCCTGAGGGCACCACGACCTCATAGCCCCAGCTCTGGCCGCGCTTCCATCCGGCTTGGGCCAGCAGGTTGGCGGCGGAGGCGAGGGCGTCGACGTCGGTGCCCCAGATGTCGACCTTGCCGTCCTCGTTCTGGTCGATGCCGAGGCGTAGGTAGTTGTCGGGCATGAACTGGGTCTGGCCCATGGCGCCGGCCCAGCTGCCCTTGAGGCCGGAGCGTTCGCGGCGGCCGTCGATAACGATGTTCAGGGCGTCGCGCAGCTGGCCCTCGGCCCATTCGCGGCGGCGGCCTTCATAGGCGAGGGTGGCCAGCGAGCGGATGACGTCGTTGTTGCCCTGGACCTTGCCGAAGCTGGACTCCTGAGCCCAGATCGAGACGAGGATCTCGGCCGGGACGCCAAAGCGCTGGGTCACGCTCCATGGCACGACATCGATCTTGCTGCGAGCTTCGGCGATGCGGGCGGATGACACGGCGTTGGCGACATAGGCGCCGGTGGGGCGGCTGAACTCGGGCTGATTGCTGTCCAGCCGGATGACGTCGGGGTCGGGCGTCAGATTGGCCAGCTGCTGCTCATAGGCGGCGCGCCGGGCGCCGCCCATGCGGTCGAGGAAACCGCGCTTCCAACCTTCGAAGCCCGGTTGGTCAAAGGCGCCGACCGGGGCAGCGGCATTAGGCTGCTGGGGAGTGGGCCGCGACGGCGCCGGCTGGGGCGTCGGCCCGGGCTGAGGCACGCCCATCGGAGGCGTGGGGACCATGGGCGCACAGGCGGCCACGCAGGCGATCAGGAAGAGTCGGTAATCGAAGCGCATGACGTCAGGCTAGTGTCCCGTGAGGCGAAACCGCAATCACAACCGCGCTACAGGCGAGAAGCGTTGCATCCCGTCACATGACATCGCGAGTATGAATGGCGCATTGACCATCTCCGTTTGGGGGATCGCAATGGAAGTGCGACATTCTGTCATCTCCCTGATGCGGCCTGGTGGCGGAGGGGCTACGCGATGGGCCCGAAAGCCCATACACCCTCCGTTCAACTCGGAGGCCAGGCCT
>DASVTM010000182.1:0-4311 GCA_036387575.1 Brevundimonas sp. | reverse complement strand
CGAGACGCGGGAGATTTCCAGCGCCGTATCCCAGGCGTCGCGCGCCTCGGCGTGACGGACCACCGGCACCATCAGGCCGTTCGGCGTCTGGGCCGCGATGCCCAGATGCACGGCGGCGTGCTGTGTCAGGACCCCGGCCTCGTCGTCATAGGTGGCGTTGATGTTGGGCTGGTCGCGCAGGGCCACGACGATGGCGCGGGCGATGAAGGGCAGCAGGTTGAGCTTGGGCTGGTCCTTCGACTTCGTCGCATTCAGGTGGGCGCGAAGCTCCTCCAGAGCCGTGACGTCGATCTCCTCCACATAGGTGATGTGGGGGATGCGCCGGACGCTCTCGGCCATCTTCTCCGCGATCTTGCGGCGCAGACCGATGATGCGAACCTCGGTCGTTCCTTCGGCGCGGGCGTAGGTCGAGCCGGACGCGGACGTCGGGGCCGGGGCTTGGGATCCGCGCGCGAGGAAGGCGTCGAGGTCGGAATGCTGGATACGACCGGCGGGGCCGGAGCCGGGGACGAACTGCAGCTCGATGCCGAGTTCGCGGGCACGGTTGCGGACGGCCGGGGATGCGAGCGGGCGGACGCCGGGGGTTTGTGCGGTGCGGGTGACGGAAGCGGTTTTGGGTGCGGACTTGCCCCCCTCCCCGGCTTCGCCGGTACTCCCCCCGACGGGGGGAGACTTTGCGGATGGCGATCCTCCCCCGTCGGGGGAGGTGGCGCGGCGTTCTTGCGTCGTGACGGAGGGGGCCGAAGCGGACGCCGCCGGGGGAGCAGAGGCTACATTACCGGCGCCCGCGACATCGAACGTCACCAGCGGACCACCGACGGGGACCTGCTGGCCCGGTTGGCCGTAGAGGGCGGCGACGACGCCGGCGACCGGCGAGGTCAGTTCGACGGTGGCCTTGTCGGTCATGACTTCGGCGAGGAGCTGGTCTTCCTCGACCGTGTCGCCGACTGCGACGTGCCACGAGACCAGCTCGGCCTCCGCCGTGCCCTCGCCCACGTCAGGCAGTTTGAAGACGTAGTTGCCTGCGCTAGCCTGGACAGGCGCAGCGATGGCTGCAGCCTGCTCAGCCGGTTGAGCTTCGGGGACAGCTTCAGTCTTTGCTTCGGGCTTCGAGGCGAACGGAACGATCACCTCGGACTCGACGGCAGGAGCTGGTTCAGCGGCTTCGGCATTACCCGCACCCTCGACCTCGAACTCGACCAGAGGTGAGCCGACGGCGGACATGACACCGGGTTCGCCGTGGATGGCAGTGACGACGCCGGAGACCGGCGAGGTCAGCTCGACGGTGGCCTTATCGGTCATCACATCGGCGAGGAGTTGATCCTCCTCGACATGGTCGCCGACCTTGACGTGCCAGCCGACCAGTTCAGCCTCGGCGGTGCCTTCGCCCACGTCGGGCAGTTTGAAGACATAACGGCCCATCAGCGTGCGCCTCCGGTCATGACGGCTTTCAGAGCCGTGGCGACCCGTTCAGGTCCGGGGAAATATTCCCACTCGAAAGCGTGCGGATAGGGCGTGTCCCAGCCGGTAACGCGGGCGATGGGCGCCTCCAGATGATAGAAGCAGCGCTCCTGAACCAGAGCCGAAAGCTCGCCGCCGAAGCCCGAGGTCTTGGGCGCTTCGTGGACGATGACGCAGCGGCCGGTCTTCTTGACGCTGGCCTCGATGGTCGCGATGTCGAGCGGCACGAGCGTGCGCAGGTCGATGACCTCGGCGTCCACGCCTGCGTGTTCAGCTGCGGCCAGCGAGACCCAGACCATGGTGCCGTAGCACAGGATGGTCACGTCCGAGCCTTCGCGCACGACCTTGGCCACGCCGATCGGCACGGTGTATTTCTCGGTCGGGACCTGGGCTTCAGGCTGGGCCTTCCACGGCGAGACCGGCTTCTGGTGCCAGCCGTCGAAGGGTCCGTTGTAGAGGCGTTTGGGCTCGAAGAAGATGACCGGGTCGTCGTCCTCGATGGCCGAGGTCAGCAGACCCTTGGCGTCATAGGGGTTCGACGGCACCACGACCTTGAGGCCGGCGATGTGAGTGAACAGGCTTTCGGGGCTTTGTGAGTGCGTCTGGCCGCCGAAGATGCCGCCGCCGTAAGGGGTGCGGACCACGAGCGGGCTGGAGAACTGGCCGCCCGAGCGGTAGCGCATCTTGGCCGCCTCGGAGACGATCTGGTCGTAAGCTGGATAGATGTAGTCGGCGAACTGGATCTCGACGACCGGGCGCAGGCCATAGGCGGCCATGCCGATGGCGGCGCCGACGATGCCGCTCTCGTTGATCGGCGAGTCGAAGCTGCGGGTCAGGCCGTGCTTCTGCTGAAGCTGGTCGGTGACGCGGAACACCCCACCGAAATAACCCGTATCCTCACCGAAGGAGAGGACGTTGGGATCCTCAGCCATCTTGCCGGTCAGGGCCGAGTTCAGGGCCTGGATCATGTTCATCGGAACCGTACCGGTTCCTTCGGCGACGGACGCAGGGGCTTCGGCAGCGTCGGCCATGTCGGGATCGATGCCGTCGTGCTGGTCGGCGGGGGAATAGGTCTCGCTCATGTTCAGACCCCAACCTCGCGGCGTTGTTCCATCAGGCGCCAGTCCTCGGTCGCATAGACCTCCTCGAACATCTCCTTCACCGAAGGACGCGACTGACCGAGCGTGCCGATGGCCTCGGATTCACGGCCCGCCTGACGGACCTGTTCGACAGCTTCACGGAGCGCAGCCTCATGGCGTTCGTCATCCCACTCGCCGATGACGGTCAAGTGCTGACGCAGGCGCTGGATCGGGTCGCCGAGCGGCCACTGGTCCTGCTCATCTGCGGGCCGGTATTTCGATGGATCGTCCGAGGTCGAGTGAGGCGCGCCGCGATAGGTGAACATCTCGATCAGGGTCGCGCCCTGATTGGTGCGGGCGCGTTCCTCGGCCCACTGGGTCGCGGCCCAGACGGCGAGGAAGTCGTTGCCGTCGACACGCAGGGACGGCAGGCCATAACCGATGGCCTTGGACGCGAAGGTCGTCTCGTTGCCGCCAGCGATGCCCTGAAACGACGAGATGGCCCACTGGTTGTTGACGATGTTGATGATCACCGGCGCGCGATAGACCGAGGCGAACGTCAGCGCCGAGTGGAAGTCGCTCTCGGCGGTCGAGCCGTCGCCGATCCAGGCTGCCGCGATCTTGTCATCGCCCTTGTAGGCGCTGGCCATAGCCCAACCCACGGCCTGCGGCAGTTGGGTGCCCTGATTGCCGCTGATGGTGAAGAAGCCATAGTCCCTAGCCGAATACATGATCGGCAGCTGGCGACCTTTGATCGGGTCGGCGGCGTTGGAATAGATCTGGTTCATCATGGTCGCCAGCGGATAGCCACGCGCGATCAGAAGCCCCTGCTGGCGATAGGTTGGAAAACCCATGTCCTCGCGGGTCAGGATCATCCCCTGGGCGCAGGCGATGGCCTCTTCGCCCGTGCATTTCATATAGAAGCTGGTCTTGCCCTGACGGTGGGCGCGATGCATCCGGTCGTCGAAGGCGCGGGTCAGGATCATGGCCTTGAGGCCGCGTCGGGCAGTGTCGGAGTCGAGACGCGGGTTCCATGGGCCGACCGCGTTGCCCTCGTCATCCAGCACCCGGATCAGGCGGAAAGCCATATCCATCATCTGGCCTGGACGGGAATCAACGGGCGGACGATCGACAGCGCCGGCGATATCCAGCTTCAGCCCACTGAAGTCGGGCGCATCACCGGGACGCCCCGGAGGCTCCGGGACACGCAGGGACAGGGGCTGGGTATTCCTGGTCATTTCGTCCTGCCTCTAGGCCGCCGCCTGGTTGATCCGACCGCATTTGCCTTTATAGCGCCTGATAGCAGACGTGGCAGATCAAGACTTACCGAACTTCGCCTTGCATTAGGTGGTTTCAGGGTATTTTATTGCGCCATAATAACAAACGGAGAAACGCCTTGGCGGACGAACTCGATCCCATCGACGCGAGAATTCTGGACATCCTGCAACAGGACGCGGGCCTGTCTGTCGCGGAGGTCGCCGATCGGGTCGGACTGTCCGCTTCGCCGTGCTGGAGACGTATCAAAAGACTGGAAGATTCCGGCCTGATCCGCAAGCGCGTGACCCTGCTGGACGCCAAGCTGCTGGGCCTGGACTTCGAGGTCTACGCCATCGTCAAGCTGATGCTGCCGTCATCCGAAAACCTGAACATCTTCGAAGCCGCCGTCAGCGAATGGCCCGAGGTCGTCCAATGCGCCACCATCACCGGCCGCGAGGACTATGTGCTGCGCATCGTCACCTCGGACATGCACGCCTTCGACAAATTCCTGCGT
>DASVTM010000181.1:0-2475 GCA_036387575.1 Brevundimonas sp. | reverse complement strand
CCGGGCTTGGCGCCCCGCTGCACCAGCGCCGCCTTCAGACCCTCGCGGTCGTTAGGTGCATAGCCGAGACCGAACCGCTCCCACTGATCCTCAGGCAGGCCGCGTTTCTCGAGATACTCGCGCGCCGCCTTGCCCGCCGATCGGCGCAGGTTGGCCGCGAACCATTTCTGCGACAGGTCCACCCAGTCGGATAGGCCCTGACGCTTTTGCTCACGCTCCTGCGCCTGAGGGTCCTCGGCCGGCATCTGCATCCCTGCCTCGGCGGCAAGGCGCTCGACAGCCTCGGGAAAGGACAGCCGCTCGACCTCCTGCAGGAAGGAGATGATGTCGCCGTGCTTGCCCGACGAAAAGTCGTGGAAGAAGCCCTTGTCGTCGTTGACGAAGAACGACGGCGACTTCTCTTTCGAGAACGGACTCAAGCCCACCCACTCGCGTCCCTGACGCTTGAGCTTCACCGACCGCCCGATCACGTCGGACGGGCGAAGGCGAGCCTTCAGTTCTTCAAGAAATCGCTCATCAAAACGCACCTGCGATCCTTAACGTGCACAAGCGGCACAAGCGAGACCCGCTGCGTCGGCTCCTGGACAAGGTGAAAAACGCCTGTTTTTGTTGAGAAATGTGCCGCCCCCGGACGATCTTTGTCCCCGAGCTAGCGGCACCGTTACCCAGGACTCAAGCGCCGCCATTAACCTTTGATTAACCAATAGGTTAAAAGCGTGACCATAAGCGCCTGATTTAACGCACATTTTTTCTGGCATAAAGGAACTATCCACAGACGTTGTGGATTAACCATACGACCCGCCACAGAATGCGGCGGGCCATCCGGGGCCAGAACGCGGTCGGCGTTGCAATCTCGATACCGTTGAAAGACGACCGATGTTTATCTCTATCGCCCGCCCGGCGGTGGAACCCACTGGCCCCGACGCCGTCGCCGTGCCCGGTTCCCCCGCAATCGCCGAACTCTCGCCTCGCGCCCTGCACGCGCGCCTGTTGGCCAACGCCGCCCTGCGTCGGATGCGCGGCGTAGAGCGCAAACACGCACATCGTGACGAAGACGCTCAGTACTGGTTCAGCGCAGCGCCAGCCGCAGTCCGCAAAGCCAGCGAGCTGCGCTGCGAAGATCGCAGCTTCGCGCCAATCCCCTAGGTCTGGCTTAGCGAAGTTCGGGCAGCCTCCGGCGGATCGAGCGCTTCTGCTTCTCAAACCTCTGGGCGGCCGTCTTCTTCTGCACCCGCTCGCGATGCTCCAGCCCCCCGCCCCAGCGCGCGTGAACCGCCGTCGCCAAGGTTGGATGCCGGTCGTGCTGGTGGACGATGGCGCTCCAGCCGCCGTCGGGATTGATCACGCGCCCGTCCGACCAGCCAAGCGACTCCGGCTTCGTCAGACCCAGCGTTGCGACTCGCCCGTAGTTCGGCCGGATGTCCGCCTCGACCAGCCCCATATGGATCGCGAGGTTGCAGGCGGCTTGGTCGGCTCCGAACGCGCCACCCAGTTCCGAGCGGGGAATGGCGGCCAGCATCATCACCGTGCGGCAGAAGCGGATCATGGCGTAGCGTGGGCCCATGACCGTACCGACGCAGACGCAAGGCTTGTCGGCCACCGCCTCGGCCAGATCGTCGCCGCCGACGGCGCGAAGGTACTTCATGTTGAAGTCGTGGTCGCGCAGGACCCCGTCCTCGAACTCGACATAGGTTTCGAGCCGCTCGGGCACGGGCGAGAACGGCTCGGCCTGGAAGATCACGTCACGCACGTCGGTGATCAGGACGCTCTTCGCTTCGGGCCATTGACCCAGCAGCCGATCAAAGGCGGCGAACCGGGCCATGACGGCGTGCGGCTCCCATCCGTCCAGATGCTGAGGATGGACGGCGATGACGCCATGCTCGGCGAGAAACGCCTTCAGGTCGGCACGGTCATCAACGACCAGAGCCACCGCACCGTCGAACACCGCCCGCAGCGACAGCACGAAAGGCGCGATATCGGCGGCGTCATAGCCGGTGCCGTAGCCGAGGACGACGTCCCCCACGACCGGGCCACTGATCGGCGCCAAAGGACTGCGCTCAGGTTCGAGCGCGCGTGCGAGCCAGCCCAGATAGGCCGACTTCGCAGACGGCAGGCTCAAGGAACGTCTGCTGAACGGGGCGCGTCCATCAGGTCGGCGAAACGGTCGAACAGATAGAGGCTGTCGGTCGGGCCGGGCGAGGCCTCGGGGTGATGCTGGACGCTGAACACCGGACGGCCCTTGAGTTCGATGCCGCAGTTGGTGCCGTCGAACAGGCTGACGTGGGTCTCGGCGACGGCGTCGGGCAGGCTGTCGCGATCGACGGTGAAGCCGTGGTTCATCGACACGATCTCGACCTTGCCCGTCGTCAGATCCTTTACGGGATGGTTGGCGCCGTGGTGGCCCTGATCCATTTTCCTCGTCTCGGCGCCGAGCGCGCGCGCGAGCATCTGATGGCCGAGGCAGATGCCGAAGAT
>DASVTM010000180.1:0-3115 GCA_036387575.1 Brevundimonas sp. | reverse complement strand
GCGTCTGGGGCGCCGCGCAAGACGAGGCGTCCTCCATCGTCGCCCTTGGCCTCCATGCCCTGCAACACCGCGGTCAGGAAGCTTGCGGCATCGCCAGCGTCAACGACACCCGCTTCCACACGGAACGCCACATGGGCCACGTCGGGGAGGCCTTCGGCGGCACCGATCTGAAAACCCGGATGCCCGGCGCTGCAGCCGTGGGGCACACCCGCTACTCCACCGCCGGTGGATCGTTCCTGCGCAACATCCAGCCGATGTTCGCAGACCTCGACCAGGGCGGCATCGCCATCGGTCACAACGGCAACCTGACCAATTTCCACTATCTGCGGAACCAGCTGGTCGGCGAAGGCTCGATCTTCCAGTCGACCTCGGACTCCGAAGTCATCCTGCATCTGATCGCCCGCAGCCGTAAGGCCAAGATCGTCGACCGCTTCATCGACGCTCTCGCCCGCATCGAGGGCGGCTACGCGCTTGTCGCCCAGACGCGCACAAAGATGATCGGCGCGCGTGATCCGCTCGGCATCCGTCCGCTGGTGCTCGGCAAGATCGGCGAGGCCTGGGTGCTGGCGTCCGAGACCTGCGCCCTCGACACCATCGGCGCGACCTTCGTGCGCGATGTCGAGCACGGCGAGGTCGTCGTCATCGACAAGCACGGCTTGCAGTCGATCAAGCCCTTCCCGGCCCGCGCCGCCCGTCCCTGCCTGTTCGAGTACGTCTACTTCTCGCGCCCCGACAGCGTCGTGAACGGCCGCTCCGTCTATGGCGTCCGCAAGCGCATGGGTCAGGGCCTTGCCCGTGAGTTCCCGATCGAGGCCGACGTCGTCGTGCCCGTGCCCGACTCCGGCGTCCCCGCCGCGCTCGGCTATGCGCAGGAAAGCGGCATCCCCTACGAGATGGGCATCATCCGCAGCCACTATCTGGGCCGGACCTTCATCCAGCCTAGCCAGGGCGCCCGTCAAAAGGGCGTGGCGATGAAGCACAGCCCTAACCGTTCGGTGATCGAAGGCAAGCGCGTCGTTCTGATCGACGACTCGATCGTGCGCGGCACCACCTCTGTGAAGCTGGTCCGCGCCGTCCGGGACGCGGGCGCTACCGAGGTCCACCTGCGTTCGGCCAGCCCGCCGATCCTGTGGCCCGACTTCTACGGCATCGACATGCCCGAGCGTGATCAGCTCATCGCCGCCAACAAGACCATGGAAGAGATGCGCGAACTGCTCGAGGTCGACTCGCTCGGGTTCCTGTCGGTCGACGGTCTCTACAAAGCCATGGGCGAGACTGGCCGCAATAACCGCCACCCGCAGTTCACGGACCACTATTTCACCGGCGAATACCCCACCCGTCTGGTGGACAGGGAAATTGAGGAAGGCGGTCGTGAGACCGTCGGAAGGCAACTTTCGCTGCTCGTGAGCGCTTAAGCTTCACAGGCACTAGCGAAGGTCGTTCATGGCTCAGGTTCAGCTCGGTTACTTCACCCTCGACACCGCCGACATCGGCAAAGCCAAGGCCTTCTATGGCGCCCTGTTCGGCTGGACGTTCGATGAAGACGCATCGCGCTCCACCTATGCCCATGTGTCGAACAGCGACCCGGCGTTTGGCTTCGTAAAGGCTGAACGGCCTGCCAGCGAGCCGAACCTCTATTTCAAGGTGGAGAACATCACGGCTGCGTGCGCCCGGGTTACAGAACTGGGCGGCAAGGCCAGCATACCCGCCGAAAGCGCTACCGGTCGGTCCTGCACCGTATGCGACGATCAAGGCGTCAGCTTTAGCCTGTGGCAGCCCGGCGAAGGTTACTGACTTTCCCGCAGGCTAACGCCGGGTTATCAGGCGCGATGACCACGACACATCCCCTCGCTGATCGTATCGCTCTCGTCGTGGGAGCGTCGCGTGGCATCGGCTTCGAGAGCGCGCTGGCGTTGGCCAAAGCCGGAGCCCATGTCGTGGCCACGGCCCGTACGCAGGGCGGGCTCGAGGAACTCGACGACCATATCTTCCGCGAGACGGGCAAGCACGCGACGCTGGTGCCGTTCGATCTGGTGGACGGTGGAGGCATCGACCGGCTCGGCGGAGCGATCTTCAAGCGGTTCGGCAAGCTGGATATCTGGGTCAATGCGGCGGCGACGCTGGGCGCTGCGGGCCTGACGCCCGTCGCCCATCTTGACCCGCGCGGCTGGGCCAAGATCGAGAAGACCAACTTCACCTCGGTGTTCCGCCTCATCCGTTCGTTGGAGCCCCTGCTGCGTCTGTCTGACGCCGGGCGGGTGATCCACCTGACCAGCAGCTTGGCGACCACGCCGCGCGCTTTCTGGGGGGCCTACGCCGCAACCAAGGCGGGCGCCGAGGCGATGATGAAGGCGTGGGCTGACGAGATCGAATCCACCCCCGTGCGGGTCTCCATCGTCGACCCTGGCCGTATGCGCACGGCCATGCGCGGACAGGCTTATCCCGGCGAAGACCCCGAGACGGTGCCGCATCCGTCGGAGATTGCGCCGCTGATCGTCGAACTCGCGCGCGGCGATTTCGAGCCCCCGCTGATGGTGTCGTTCAAGGATTGGTCGGCCGGTCCTTCAGGCGAGGCTCTCATCTAGGCGACGCTCGTCCCTGCCAGCCGTCGTTCGTCCCGCTATGCTCGGCGACGAGACTACGACGAGCCACAGGGTCGGCCATGCCCCCGTTTCTTGCTCTCCTCGTTGTCCACATCAGCGCCGGCTTCTGCGCCGTCGGCGTCGGTCTCATGCCCATCCTGACCAGCAAGGGTTCACGGCTGCACCGGCTGTCCGGCCGGGTGTTCGCAGTACTGATGACCATCCTGCTGATCTGCGCCTGGGCCATGACGGCGCTCAGACCCGACGCCTATTTCCTTGCCCTCTCTGCGACGGCGTCCTTGACCCTTTTCTCGGGCTTGCGGGTGCTGGGCCGAAAGCGACCCGATCTTCGAACGACCGACCGAGCCCGCCCGCTCGACTGGATCGCCACGCTGGCCATCGTCGGAATCGGCATCTTGCTCATGTGGCTTGCGCTAACCGGCCGCAGCGACGCCCCGCCCGCGATCGTCATCGCCCTCGCCTATGGCTCACTCTCGCTAGGGGGATGGGACCTGTGGCGGTTTGCACGACCG